>JAZABE010000722.1:0-2055 GCA_036137535.1 Planctomycetota bacterium
ACTAGTTGCGGGCAGTGATTTTGCGTCTACGGCGTCTTGAATTCGATCCTTACGAATTGATCCCTTCAAAGGACAGTGATCTATGACACTACTCGGGAAAATATTTACTTTTGTCATTCTTATCATGAGCACCGCATTTGGCGTGTTGGGGATGATGGTTTATGCCTCCCACCGCAACTGGAAGCAAGAAGCAGAGGTGATCAAACAAAAATACGACGAAATGAAAATCACCAAGGACAATTCTTTGGTCCGGATTGACGCGCTCAAGCTGTTGATTAAGCAGGAAAAAGTGACTCGGGCCCAGGTGATTGGTAACCTGTATGCCGAACGAGATGACCTGCAAACCCAGAATGCATCTTTAACCACCGAGCGAAACAATCTTCGTGGGCAAGCAGCTGATTTGCAGGAACGCCTGGCTCAATCGAGCGCTCGAGTGCTGGATTTGGATAGCCAAAATCTAACGCTGCGACAAGAGAAAATTAAATTAATTGAATCGATTCAATTTCAACAGGGACAGGTTGTCCGTTTAATTGATGAAATCCATCAAACCGATTATTTAAAAGAAACCCTGCGTGAACGCTCGGAACAGTTGGCTCGAGATATCGCGGATATGAATCGCGTCATGGTGGCTTTTAATCTGGACAAAGAATCCCTGACAGCCCACATACCGCCGGCAATTGATGCCAAGGTGACCGGAGTCAGCAACAAGCAGAAGGGTTTGGTTCAGATTAGCATTGGTGCCAATGATGGCATGAAAGAAGGCCATGAATTAGACGTTTTACGAGGGACGGTTTATGTTGGCCGAATGAAATTAACGTACGTGGATTCAAATGTTTCCGGTGGCAAAATGATTTTGCAAGAATCTCCGGTTCGAGTGAGTGACAAGGTCACCACCAAAATGTTACTCAAGGATAAGTACAGCGTTACTGCGACAGATAAATAGGAAGAATTTGAAATGGCAAATGATCCAAATTTCGAAGCTAGCGCCCCGATGGATTCATTAGGATTTGAAGAATCGCTAGGTGAACCCGAGGGTATGCAGCCGACGGCAGCTTCCGCTCCTAAGGGGGCTGTGGTTCCTACCAAAAAACTAGTCGATGTATACACGGCGATGTTGTTTGTTGCCGCCATCTTTCTTTTGGCCGGAACCATTGTGTTGGCTTGGGAAAAACAACGGTTTGGTGAAATTTTTGGAAATACATGGAAGATCCCGGCTAATTTCAAGATCTCTGCAATTGAGAAGCCCGGCGGTTTTGACACCGATCGGTATTTTCTCGCGTAAGGTTTTTAAAACCCCAGAAAAGCGGGCTTTTTCAGCCGTCTCTTCAGGCTAGGCACGTTGAAAAAAGCGGGCCAAAACGTTAAAATCGTCGGTTTCCCCAAGATGCTTTGCGAACACTCTTTTTTGTCCGCATTGGGGGTTCAATCAAGCAAAAGGATTTGATCTTTGTCGACCGACGACACCGGTATTCCCGAAGAAGAAACGTTTCTCAATTTACCGATCGAAGAAGAGCTCAAAGGGAGTTACCTGACTTATGCCATGAGTGTCATTGTCAGTCGTGCGCTGCCCGATGTGCGGGACGGGCTCAAGCCGTCGCAGCGCCGGATTTTGGTGGCGATGAGCGATTTGAATTTGAGTCCCGGGTCTGCCCGGATTAAGTGTGCGAAAATTTCGGGCGATACCAGCGGGAATTACCATCCTCACGGCGAAAGCGTAATTTATCCGACCCTGGTCCGGATGGCCCAGGAATGGAATATGCGTCACACCTTGGTCGATAAACAGGGGAATTTTGGATCAATTGCCGGTTTGCCGCCCGCTGCGATGCGATACACCGAGGCGCGACTGTCCGGGGCAGCGGCGATGATGCTTGACGATCTCAAGTTGGACACCGTGGATTATGTTCCGACCTATGATGAACGGCGTACAGAGCCGACCGTTCTTCCCAGTAAATTTCCCAATTTACTAGTGAATGGTTCAAGCGGAATTGCAGTGAGCATGGCAACCTCCATTCCGCCCCATAACCTGCGAGAAGTTTGTTCGGCATTGAAATTGGT
>JAZABE010000723.1:0-1488 GCA_036137535.1 Planctomycetota bacterium
GTGACCAGGCCGACTTCTTCCTTGATTTCCCGTTGGATGGCTTGTTCTGCAGTCTCACCTGGGTCGACAAAGCCACCCGGGAGACCGAGTTTTCCTTTGCCCGGTTCTTTCGCCCGTTCGAGGAAAAGGACATCCCGGTCCGCGTTGCAGATCAGGGCGCCTACAGCGACCGCTGGTGGGAAAAAGAAGTGAAAGCCACATTGACTGCAGACAAAAGGCGAAGTTCCCCTGCAGTCGGATTCGGTTGCACAGATTGGGCAATAGTTGAAAACATCTTCTAGGGGCGAGGCCATGAAACCGGTCCGGGAACAGGAGGGGGTTGGGCGTTCAATAGTCCAAGGTCCACTGTGCGGGTCAATTGGGTTCAATTTTTTCCTTGCCAACCCAAGGCTGGAGGGCCGCGGGAATTGAAATCGAGCCATCACTTTGCTGGTTGTTTTCCAAGATCGCGATCAGCGCCCGACTACAGGCAATGGCTGTTCCATTGAGGGTATGGACAAAGTGTGTCCCTTTTTGTCCCCCTGATTTGTAACGCGAGTTAAGCCGGCGGGCTTGGTAATCGCTGCAATAAGAAGTGGACGTGACAACGCCATATTCACCGGCATCACCTCTTGCAGGCTTCCAGGCTTCGAGATCGAATTTTCGATAGGCGGGGCCACCCAGGTCACCGGTCGATGTATCGACGACCCGGTAGGGGATTTCAAGCGAATCAAACAATTCGCATTCGATTTGGCAGAGTTCGTTGTGGGTCGCTTCACTTTGTTCAGGCAAAGTGTAGGCAAACATTTCGATCTTGGTGAATTGATGCACCCGGTAGAGTCCCTTGGAGGCTCGGCCTGCGGCACCGGCTTCGGTGCGGAAGCAGTGGCTGACCCCGCAAAGCTTTAGGGGAAGCTCGTCTTCCGTGAAGGTATGGTTGGAATAAAGTCCTCCCAGGGTGATTTCGGCCGTGCCGACCAGGCAAAGGTTGGAATTTTCAATACTGTAGACTTGGGTTTCCTGGCCGCGGGGGTTGAACCCGATGCCTTCCAGGATTTGGTCCTGTGCCAGGTCGGGGGTGGTTGTCGGAATAAAACCTCTTTTGACCAGTTCTGAAACGGCGTATTGCTGCAAGGCTAGGTCCAGTAAAACGGCGTCGTTTTTGAGGAAATAGAACCCGGCACCAGTCGTTCGAGCCCCACCCTCGAAGTCGAGTAAATCCAGTCGTTCACCCAGTTGAACATGATCTTCCACTTCAAAATCAAAAGTTCGTGGTGCGTGTTTTCCCTTGGCAATTTCCAGATTGGCTTTGTCGTCTTTGCCAATCGGTGCCGCGGGATGGGAAAGATTGGGAATCCGGGTTTGAATTTCGTGGATTTCAGACTTTAAGCCATCACAATCCTGGTTTGCCTGCTCTTTTTTTTCTCGTAGCAGGCGGGCTTCTTCTTTTCGTGATTCCCGTTCTTGCTCATCTTGCGCCTTACCGATCTGTTTGGAAATTTCGTTGGC
>JAZABE010000724.1:0-7810 GCA_036137535.1 Planctomycetota bacterium
CTCGACGGTGAAATCGAAAGACTGTTCGAAAAAATCAAATTCAAAGATCAACCGAAACAGTAAACCATGCACCCTTGCCGGTTGCTAAAAATAGGGAGCTCATTGTTTTGGTTGCCAAAATCTGAAATGCCCCTAGCCGTCGCCGAAATTTTCCCCGTGATTCTCACGCCCCCCCTTCTCAGCTGTCATTCATTTCATCGGCAAGGTGACTACGGCAGTCGTCCCGACACCAGGTTCAGATTCATATTTCAACCGTCCCCCCAGTCGTTCAATGGTTGAATGAGCTAGGAAAACACCTAATCCCATACCTTTGCCGGGATCTTTCGTGGTAAAAAAAGGCTCCTTAACCCGGCGCAAAACATCAGGCGTCATTCCTTCGCCCCTGTCACGAACTTCACAGACCAGCTCCCGTTCTCGATCCCGCTTAGAAACGTTGATGGCGAGAATCACGTCCTGGCCGGATTCAACCTGGGCGTCAAAGGCGTTTTTGATGATGCCACCAATTGCAATCGAGAGGCCTTTTGGTGGAAGGGTCAAAATTTCGGTTGAGTCTGATTCAGAGAGGGTTAATTGGCAGTTCAAGGTAATCGGAAGTTCAGCGATCACACAATTGGCAAATTCTTTAACCGTCATGGATTTAGCCGACTCTCCTGTCGTTTGCCCAGCTTCGGCTGACATCTTGGAAAGAATTCCCCGGCAACGATCCAATTCATTTTTGATCAAGAATACGTCCTCATTGACTTCTCCAGGTGGCGATCCCGATTTCAACAGCTGCTCTACTTCATTAATCACAACTGAAATCGTAGACAGCGGAGTGGAAAGCTCATGGGCGGCTCCTGCTGCCAGGGTTCCAAGGGCTTGGAGCTTTTCCATCTGCGCTTCCCGGGTTTCCGCCTTGCGCAAATCTTCGGCCTGGTTTCGAACCTCTAGGGTGAGCCGGGTAACAAAATAGACAATCACACTGGAACAGGTTGTAAACGCCATCAACGTTCCAATCTGTGGAAGTGTCAATTGACCACTAAGACGAATCGGCTCGAAGGAATTCCCTACTTCAAGTTGTGGAACCTGAACATAACTGTACATCAACACGAAAAAACAAAAAACAGAGAGCAAGTTCAACGACCAAGCCCAGTATCGATTCAAGACAAAAGCTGAAAGTGACAGATTTACAAAAAAGAAAAAACAAAAGGGATTCCGCGGACCACCCGTCGAATACAACAATGCCGTGAGTGAAAGCAAATCAAGAGTCATCACCAAGCCAAGCACCAGATTGATTTCCGATGAGGACATTTCATTTGCATGCAGTTTCAGGAATCGGCGATGCCACAATTCCAGAAAAAAATTGGAGATGGCCGTAACGCTAAGAATAATCGCCAATGAAATCAACTCGATATCGATATTCAATACGGAATGAACGAAGAAAATCGTCAAGAACTGACCGGTCACAGCAACCCATCGCAGCTTGATAAGCCAGTCGGCGTTGACCACTTCCCTTCTGGGGATGCCGACTTGATTTGGCCCGGGTGACAATTTCAAGGGATTTCCTTTTGATAACTTAAAACTTCATTTTTGTCGGCAATACCGATTGTTGAAAGGCAGGTGCTTTCGACAACTTATGAAAACAAATAAAATTGCATAGGGGTGTGTGCCGCATCCGACATGTAAAAGAGAGACTCTAGGTGGGCAATAATTGATGGCAAATGACATTTGGCAGCAGGAATATCCGTACGAATCCAGGTTTTTTGATCAAAACGGCGTTCGACAACACTACGTCGATGAAGGACAGGGAGAGCCGATCCTCATGGTTCATGGCAATCCAACTTGGTCTTTTTATTACCGGCATCTTTTGGCTGAATTTCGTCAAACTCATCGTGTCATCGCTGTCGATCACGTTGGCTGTGGCTTAAGTGACAAACCCCAAAAATATCGCTACAGGCTACATCAACATGTTGATAACCTTAAACGAATTGTCAATCATTTGAAGCTGGAAGACACTACCTTGGTTGTCCACGACTGGGGAGGCCCGATTGGGCTGGGAATGTACATTCACTTGTTGCATCGATTCAAGAAAGTTGTCCTGCTCAATACCGGTGCTTTTTTACCAAAATCAATCCCTTTTGGACTTCAGTTGGCTCGTTGGCCACTGTTGGGAAAAATCGGAGTTCGAGGGCTAAACCTTTTTTGCAAGAAAGCCTTGCAAACCGCTGTCGCGGATCCGAACGGTTTATCAGAGATTGCCAAGCAGGGGCTGTTGGCACCTTATAACAACTGGGCGAACCGAGTTGCGATTCACCAGTTCGTATTAGACATTCCTTTCAAGGAAAGTCATCCCAGTTACGGCATCCTAAAACTCGTTCAAGACGGATTGGTAAAGCTGGAAGAAGTCAAAGTCAAAATGATTTGGGGAATGCAAGACTGGGTGTTTACAGGTGATATTTTAAATGAGATGGAAAAGCGAATTCCCCATGCTTCAGTTCATCGAATTGAAAATGCAGGCCACTATGTGATGGAAGAGGCTCGAGACGAAGTCATCGATCAAATCGGCAGTTTCCTCAATGAATAATACCCAAGATTTTGAAAATCGAATTGTCGATTTTGAAAAAGCCTACTCGATCGGTGATGCGGTAACCCTCGCCTGTCTTTTGGAAGCAACTGCTCCCAAGATTGGCAATGTTCACCGTAGTGCAGATTTTGCCGATCTCACTTTCTACGATTTTGTGGTCAGCGCCGTTGTGATCAAGCAAGTCTTTGACCAAGTCGATCTACTTTCGCTTGGTGAGATTGTCCTCCATTCGATCAAAACCACGCACAACCATGTCGCTACCAACACCAACCTCGGAATTATCCTGCTTTTGGCACCATTGGCCAAAGCCATTCAAAAACGCAATGCCGTCACCCCACTGCCGGTGCTAGTTGCCGGAACTCTGGAGAACACCACCCTTGAAGACTGCCGCCAAGTCTACCAAGCAATCAGGATCTCTAATGCGGGGGGCTTAGGCGAGGTCAACCGGGGAGATATCGACGATCCAATCCAACAAAACTCTGAGCTGAATCTGGTTGAAGCGATGAACCTGGCAAAAGAACGCGATTCCATTGCTAAGCAATACACCAATGGATTCAAGGAATTTTTCGAGGTGGTTTACCCAATCATTCTCGATACGCTGGATCAACTTCAATCACTTCCGGATGCCCTTATATTGGCTCACCTGAAAATCATGAGCGAAATTCCAGATACTTTAATCGCGCGAAAATGCGATAGAGAAACGGCCGAACGTTGCTCAATCCGTGCCAGTAAAATCGTAAACGAAACCCGGACCGGTTCACCCGAATACTGGTCGGCAGTTAAGGAATTTGATTTTTGGCTTCGCAGCGACGGACACCAACGCAATCCAGGCACCTCGGCAGATTTTGTAGCCGCCGGACTGTTTGTCGCCCTGGCAACCGGGAAAATTGATGCAACTTCGATCAAGGCATCCCTGATTGCCGCCCGAACTCCTCTGTCTTCATCCATTTAATCTTGGGCCATTTTGCTATGAAAGAAACGTATTGCATCGATATCCATAAAGAAGAATTTACTTTCAGTGCTGCTCATTTCATTACCTTTAATGACAACATTTGCGAAAGACTTCATGGGCATAACTACGGGGTCCGGTGCCATCTTGAATCAACACTCGATCAAAACCAATACGTTTATGACTTTATTGCAGTCCGGGATGCTTTAAGCGAAATTTGCAGCCAACTGGATCACCACATGCTTTTGCCAGATTCACACCCGATGATCCAAGTCAAAGAAAACAATAACGAAGTCGAAGTGACTTTTGAAGATCGTCGCTGGGTTTTTCCTCTGGGTGATTGTCGGATCCTACCCATGCAAAATACAACCGTTGAATTAATTGCTAGGTATATCGGTCTCAAACTCATCGAGATGTTGACGACCAAAGGATTTAAGATGCCGAGCTCCTTGGAAATCGGTGTGGATGAAAACAATGGCCAATGGGGCGTATGGAAATGCAACGGTGAACATGCCAATTAGCCTACTCGAAAAAAGAATTCCGCTGGCAAAACGATCCTTTCCTCAACCGAGGATCTTCAGTGAATCACTGGAGCAACACCTTGCAGGGGCGTAGATGCAACACCGGTTCAACCAATTCCCCAGAGAATTCACGCCGGTTGCCTGAGTTTGTCACAGGCAAACTGAGCTTGCTTTGACGCCCCAGTTTGGCTATCGTCTTCAACCCCCTCCGGAAGATCATATGCGCGTACATTGGGTTCTCACTTTTATTTGCCTGATTTGTCTTTTTTCTGTCGGCTGCCCGGCTTGGCGATGGCATTACCCATGGCATCCAGTGGGAACGATTTACGAACAAGGCAACCGCGCAACCCTTCACGACCCGTTTCCCGACAATGATCTCGGGGCCACAATTGAAGGGATTCGTCCACGAGAATTTTCCTCACCGTTAGCTTTGCCCGTTCGTGACCGGCTCTTTCCTGACTCCCAAAGACATCGCTAGGGCATCGATCGAAACCTGACCCGTAATCACTGTCTTCAACCTGAGGCTCAATCGTGGCAGACCCTGTCGCGGTTATTCGCCGATCGCTTGCCTCGGGTTCCACCTCAGAACCCAATTGGTCTACCGAGCGGGAGGTAGGTTAAAATGAGTCCATTGCTGGCGGATTCTTCCGCAAAATCCATTCTGCCCTGCCTAGGGACAAAATTAACACTTTGGAGTCAAATTTTGCAGGGAAATCAACTGTATTTTCAGTTTTTGTAGAATTCATGTAACTTGGAGCCTTGTTCCGCGTTAATGGGTAAAACAGCTTGAATCGCATGTAATTCCGGTATGACCACAAAATCTAATGATGAGAACCATCGCCAATGGGTGATGGAAACTCTTCAACAATACGAAAGACAATTGCTAAGGTATGCAACCCGGCTCCTTGGTGGTGACGAGGAAGGTGCGCAAGATATTGTGCAACATGCATTTCTAAAATTATGCCAACAGGATCAAAACGAAATCAGTGGACGAATTGCCCCTTGGTTGTATTTGGTTTGTCGCAACAAGGTATTGGATCAAATTCGAAAGCAAAAACGCATGGAACCAACTAACCCAGACCGAGAGCGATCCATTGAAGGGCGGGAAACCGACCCCAGCCAGTCTGCAGAAAAGCAAGATTTTGTTTCTTTACTGCGAAGACTTATTGGACAGTTACCGGATAACCAAAGAGAAGTCATCGACCTCTGGTCACACGGCTTACCGTATTCTGAAATTGCATCCGTCATCAAGAAAAACGAGTCCACCGTCCGGGTCCAGGTCCATCGAGCAATCCAGAAGCTGAAACAACATCCTACCATTGTTCAATGGTTGGATGCAAAACAGCCCGGTCCCAGTATCATTCCTGCAATAACTACCGCCAACTGACCAGTTGAATTATTAGAGTGAGTAATAAAGTGAACGCCAAAAATAAGGGCTTTGAAGCTAACAACGAACAAGATGATTCCAGTGAAGATGCTGTTAAATTGACAGCTCATGCCCTCGGTGAAATCACAGATCCCGAAGAAGTCAGTCGTCTCGAAAAATTATTGGAAAGCAACGAAGCCTGCCATAAGGAATTTCAGTCAACCATGCAGTTAGGTTCCTTTATTCGTGATCATGTAGAAAGTGATCTGCCACTCTCACCTGCTTCATTGCATGACGCGGTAGCTGCGGAATTGTCAAATGGATCGTTGCCGCCACAGCAAAAGATCGCCCGGGAAACACCTGAATCCCCAACCCCTACTAAGCAGTCCCCTGGAAAAGTAACAACTCGATCCCAGGGTCATCGGTGGCTGAACCAGAGAGTATTTTCGGCAGTAACAACCCTCTCGTTGTTACTGGTTTGTGTTATCGTGATCCAACAGAATTGGAGCAACTGGGATAGCACTCCGATCGACATGGCCAAGGCAAGCCCGGAGTCCGCATTCAATCACGATTCGATTTCCAAAGCTTCAACCCAAAATACTGCGGGCAACGGTTTAGCGAGTGAAAAAGCAATCAGGCAGAATCGCAAGAGTGCCAGTCAATCACTCAAAGTACCCACTTCCCGTTCTCAAGATCAATCGGGTTTCGCCGGTGATTTGGCAGCAGGCCGAACCGAGCTTCACTTTTTCAAAGACGCAAACTCTGAACCCAAAATCGCCTCTTTCCCCGGTTCTGCCGGTGCACTCGCTGCCGAAGCAGGAGAAATGGGGTTGGCGCCGAAAACCTTGGGCAGATCTCGACGCCAACCTAGTGAAAGGAAGATCAACGCTGACTCCCAAAGCGACCGGATTTCAAAACCGGATCCATCGTTTGGCGCAGGAAGCTCGCGCGGCCAAAAGAGTAAACCATTTTCAAACGAGATCGGAAAAGCACGGGAATTACCGCCGAATGCCAATCCGATTAAAAAAGTATTCAAGAACCTTTCTGGTAGAGCACTTGCCCAAAAAGGGAACAGTGAACGTTCCAAATCTCGCCAAGACCAATCGTCATCCAACAACCCGGCGCAATCAATATTACTCGAGAAAGAAGCTGAGCAAGCCTTGCTAAACAAAAGAACAGCATCGTCAGCAACTCTGCCAACGGGTAAGCAGAAATCCCTTGCCCAAGAATCAGAATTGAGAAAGCTGGACAAACAGTCGGGTTCCAGTTCCTTGGCAGAGATGCCCGGTTCAACAGAGGATTCTGAGGCGGAAACGCTTGCGGAAGAGTTGGATGATCAGGATAAACCAAGCAGTTCTTTGGATGATGTTTCACGCCATCCCAAAATCGATCCTTTGCTTGAAAATGAATTTATTCAGCCGATTGCGACCAACGCCATCTCCACCTTCTCAATCGATACGGATACGGCGTCCTATACCAATGTGCGTCAAATGCTGAGAGCAGGTCAAAAACCTCATCCCGAAGAGGTTCGCATCGAGGAGATGATCAACTATTTTGACTACAACTACAAACAACCCAAGGCCGGAGAGCAATTTTCCGTCAGCATGGAAGTGGCCAGTTCACCTTGGTCTCCTGCAAACCGACTCCTTAAAGTCGGACTTCAGGCCCGAAAACTGGATAACCGTCAACGCCCACCCAGCAATCTGGTCTTTCTGATTGATGTTTCCGGTTCAATGCGAAACACTAAAAAGTTACCGCTCTTGAAAAAAGGGCTTACCCTGATGGTAAATCGTCTCCGAGAAGATGACTACGTTTCCATTGTCACTTACGCAACAGGAGTCAAAATTCTCTTGGAACCCACTGATGGCTCTCAAAAATCGACTATTAAGTCGGTCATCGATTCACTGGTTGCCCAAGGCAGTACCAACGGGGGCGAAGGGCTTCAAACCGCCTATCGACTTGCTGAAAAGCACCTTCTCAAAGAAGGAACCAACCGTATTGTGATGGGGACCGATGGTGACTTTAACTTGGGAATCACCGATCATCGGGAATTGACGGCACTGGTTAAAACAAAGGCCCAGTCGGGCGTTTTTCTCACCATTTGTGGTGTTGGCACCGACAATTTCCAAGATCAAAAAGCCCAGATCATGGCGCAAAATGGAAATGGCAAAGTGTACTACATTGATTCCGAAAAAGAAGCCAAGCGTGTTTTTGCCGACCGAATATCCGGCAGCTTGGTTACCATCGCCAAGGATGTCAAGCTTCAATTGATTTTCAATCCGCGTACGGTTCAATCCTACAGATTAATTGGTTATGAAAATCGGATGCTCGGGACTCGAGACTTTGATGACGATTCAAAGGATGCGGGTGAAATGGATGCGGGTGACAATGTCACGGCAATTTACGAGATC
>JAZABE010000725.1:0-1625 GCA_036137535.1 Planctomycetota bacterium
TTAAGCAACCCCCGCGCGGAAGGAGCCACGACGTGGATCGGAGCCTGTCCGCCATGGGCACTAGTAATATATAACCAACCCTTGGCTGCAAACGGTGTGGGAACCGGGTTGTCTCCACCCCCTTTAATTCTCCAGAGCTCTTGTCCATTTGCCAAGTCATAAGACTTAATCCACGGCCAACCATTGACTACGACCTGTGTCGACAACGTGCCTCGATGAATTAAGGGCGTCGACCAATTCCGTTCGCTCACTCCTTTTCGGGAAGTTCGCCAAAGCTCCCGCCCATTTTTCAGATCGAGGACCACCAGAAAGGGGTGCTTGGGATCATCGCAAACCAACGCAATGCGGCCTTGATGCACGGCAGGCGAACTGGCATAGCCCCAACCAATACCGTATTTGCTAATATCAATGACCCCAAAATCTCGTTTCCAGTATTCCTTACCTTCCCGGTCAAAACAATACAAACCTTCGGAACCCAGAAAAACAACCACTCGATCGCCTGAAACCGTGACGGTGGTATTGGCATGAGTTGCTTTTGCATGACGCGTGGCTTTAGGTGCTCCACGATAAACCTGGTTCCGCCAAAGTTCTTTCCCTGTTTTCTTGTCGTAAGACAGTAGCCACCAGGTCTGTTCTCCTTGATCTTGGGCCGCCGTGGGACGCCCTCCCGATTCCACTTCCAAAGCCGCTTTGCCGTCACTCGCCACGGCCGTCAACAGGAATAATTGGTCACCGCAAACCACTGGGCTTGAGTGCCCCAAACCCGGCACCGCGACTCTCCAAAGCACATTAGGGTGAGCCTGTGGGCCTTTGGCATTCCACTTCAACGGTAAGACGAACCCTTCTGAAACGCCGCGCCCACCAAGACCACGAAAACTCGGCCAATCGGTTGGATCGCCCTGCGTGTTCCATTTTTTCTGAAACGGTATTCGCGAGGAATTTTCCGGGTTAGGCGAGCCATTCTGGGAAGGCGGTTCTGCCGGTCGTGGCCGGTTTAGATAAAAGGCGTTTGGGCCGTCTGAATTCGCAACAACGATGTCGACGTATTGGTCTCTATCCAAATCTCCTAAATCAATTCCATAGGTCAACCCCACAGGATTTCCAAACGGCACATCAACAAAAACCAGGCCATTGCCCTGATTAAAATGCACCACATTAAACTGCCCAGCGTTCCCGCTTACGATATCCAAATCACCATCGCGATCCAGGTCGGCGACGGCAACGGCATAAGTGCGTCCTTCCGCATCACCAAAAACAGCCGAACGCAGGACGCCCCCCCGGCCATCTCCCAGGAAAACTTCATTCGGTTGTCCGATATTTCCGGTCACCCAATCTAGCCTTCCATCCTGGTTAAAATCGCCCGTTGCCACGGATCGCGTTTGATCCTTGCCCGTCCCGTAGGGCACACCTTTGGACCATCCGGTTTGAGGGTCGTTCAACAGGATCTGGTTCGGTTGGCCATCGCGGTTCGCCAAAATAAGGTCATTACGCCCATCCGCGTTGACGTCACCGATGGCAACATCAATAGTTGAATCTTCCTGGGTGCCAAATTGGGAGGTTCGTTCAAAACTGCCTTGACCATCATTAAAATAAATTAAATTCGGGCGCCGACGACACGTTGCCAC
>JAZABE010000726.1:0-5322 GCA_036137535.1 Planctomycetota bacterium
ACGACAAAAATTTTCTTGTTGGCATATGCCTGATTGGCAAGAGATCGCAGGCAGGATTCCAGCGAAGGATCTTCGCCCCGAACGCACAAAATCACAGCCACTTCTGCTTGGCGAGGGTTCCCAGGAACAGTCGTTTTTTTCAAGGCCTTGTTGTACAGGCTCACCAGAAAACCCTGGATCACAACAAAACCAAGGATGGCATAAAAGAATATCAGTGCGGTTAAGGTCATGCCTTCATCGATTCAAATTCAACCGATGGATTGTCGAGTGGCGAAAGAAAACCAGTTGCCAATCTTTTAATAACTTGCTCGTAGGAAATCAAGTCAAACTGTTCGCCAAAAAGTTCAAACTCGAAAACACCCTCATACCTAGATTCTTCGACCAACTTACAAAAGGCATCAAGGTTGAGATCTCCATGACCAATTTCACAACGCGATCTCGGGTTTTTATCCAGGCGAAAATCTGAAAGTTGTACCAGGTGAACGTTTTCTGAAAACCATGCAGCATCCATTTCGAGAAAAGAATTTCCAGTGTGGAATAAATCAAGCGTGAGCCCCAACCAGGGTGACTCGTACCAATCAATCAATTCTTTACAATCCCAGAGGGAATGTGAAAATCGACCCTGAGTTACCGGGTCAACCGTCAACGGTTCAATTGCGAGTGCGACTCCCTGTTCCTCGGCCGTAAGCAACAATTCATCAAGCACTGTCCTGGCAACGCAAAACTTGTTTTTGCGCAGATGGTTTCCTACGCCTCCGGTGTGCAAAATCACACGATCAGCACCGATGATTGCTGCATCCTGAATGTCTTTCCGAGCTTGGGAAATTTGTTCGTTCAGACTCGGGCCACTAATATCAGAAAAAAAACCCACACTCCCGTAGCTGGAAACCGAAATCCCGGTTTCCAGAAGGAGTTCTTTGCATTTTTCAATTCCAAGGTCGTTGGCCTTATCCCGGCAAACTCCAACACGATCGAATCCCTCCTTGGAATAATGAACGATATCTTCTTCGAAGCTCCAAAGCATCGTCGTGAGCTGGTTGACAGAGATCTTTCTCATGGCCTGGAAGAAATCGAAGGGAATAGAAAAACAAAATCGCCGGCTAGAAAAGCTAATCGACTAATTCACGGATGAAGTTTTTTTGAGTTTTGCCACATAATCGTTCGTAATGGTCATGACTTCATCAAGATAAAAATCACGGTCGATTTTTTTCTTTCCATTGACTTGCTCGTCAAAGGTTTTTTCGTCTTCTTTTTCAGCATCAAGTTCCCTCTCGAAAAACTTTTGCTCATTAAGCGTGACCGTTTTCTTTTCCTTTTCACTGACGTATTCCGAAATTTTTGCTTCCAGGTCTTTAAAATCTTCAGAACCTGAAACCCGGGCCTTGGACTTAAGTTTCAGTTCGTCGAGAATTTCAGCTGAGACAAGTTTGTTCTCAACAAATTTTGCAGGTTTGACCTTGTCAAATTCAACTGCGTAATCCAAATCACCTTCTCCAACGTCCATGTGATCGCTAAAGGAAGGCAGCACGATGTCCG
Source organism: Planctomycetota bacterium (assembly GCA_036137535.1). Classification (GTDB taxonomy): domain Bacteria; phylum Planctomycetota; class Planctomycetia; order Pirellulales; family Pirellulaceae; genus JABAAE01. The sequence continues at coordinate 1,537 of JAZABE010000726.1, forward strand.
CTTCCACTCCCTTCTTTTGGGTACTGTCACCTCCAGGGCGATAAAATTGACTTTGCGTGATCTTCAATGCACCCCATTCCGTCGATGGATTTTTGACCGAAGGGTTTAGTTGCTGCCAGAGATTCACCAAGGATTGAACCGTGCCTTTGCCGTGAGTGGATTTGTCACCGACAACAATCCCTCTTTTGTAATCCTGCACCGCACCAGCAAGGATTTCACTGGCACTCGCGCTAAACTGACTGGTAACCACGACCAAAGGTCCATCCCAGGCCATGCCGGCCCGCCGATCATCATATTTTTGAACATTTCCAAACGGACCCTTAACCTGAACAACCGTTCCCCGGTCAATGAACAGGCCGGTGCAACCAATTGCTTCAGCAAGACTTCCACCCCCGTTTCGCCGTAAATCCAAAACAAGGGCATCAACACCCTTCTCCTTGAACTCACCGATCAATCGGCGAAGATCCTTGGTAGCGCTCTTGAAATTGAGATCCCCCTTTTGGGCAGCATCCAGGTCAATATAAAAACTCGGCAGATCAATCACACCCACCTGAAACGGCTTTCCATCTGGTTTGTTCCCCTGTTCGAAAACCGCACCTTGCGCTTCGCTATCCTTGAGCTCAATCTTTTCGCGAGTGATCTTGTAAACCTTCACTTCCTTCGATCCCTGGGGCATGACGCCCAAGCGAACGACAGTCCCTGCTTTACCTCGAATCAATTTCACCACGTCGTCCAGATTCATATCAATCACGTCAACCAGTTCACCATCTTCATAGCCCTGTCCAACACTGACGATTCGATCTTCGACCCGAAGACTACCTTCCTTGTCTGCAGCGCCACCGGGTACCACTCGCTTAATCACGGTAATGCCATCTTCGCTTTGCAGGGAGGCACCAATGCCTTCCAACTTCAAAGACATTGAAATCTGAAAGTTCTCATACGTTGTCTTCGAAAAATAGGAGGTGTGGGGATCGTAGGACGTCGTAATGGCATTTGCAAACATTTCCAATACCCGATCAGATTTCAGCTGGCTCATCCGGTTCTTAAAAGAACGGTATCGCCGTTTGAGCTTTTCCTTGGCTTCCTCGTTTTCGGTTTTTGCAGCTTTTAAAACCAGGAAGCTGTATTTGATTCTCTTGCGCCAACGTTCCTTGGCTTCGGCAACATTTTTTGCGTATACAATGCTGTCCTGGTCCGTGTTAAGCGTTTCATCCCGAGTGTAATCGAGTTTCGCATCAATCCATTCATTAGCCATCTCGATGCGCTCGTCGATCCTTTGCAGAAACCGGTTGTAAACAGCAAAAGCAAAATCGAGTTTTCCCGATTGCAGCTTTTCGTCGAGATTGGCTTCCTCTTTCGTGAATTCATCCAAGTCGCTTTGATAGAAATAGAGCTTCCAAGGATCAAGTGACTTGAAAAATTGCTTCATTGCCCGGCGGGATATTTCGTCGTCTAGGGGGCGTCGTAAGAGATGCTGTCCATCCTCTCCGTCGATCATCGTCGAAATAATAATAGAAATTTGCTTGTCCACCGCCGTCGGTTTGAGGGTGTCGTCCCCGATCAGATGGCTTGAAACAAAGAAAAAAAACAGGAGTAACAGGAACTCTAGACGGGATCTTCGCATGATATTTTTCTGGCACTGATGTCACTGGATCATAAGCCGACAAGAGCGTCGACCTCCAAATGTTAAACGTCGGAATAGAACAAGGCAAGGTCGACATGCCAGATGGCTAAACGTATACTACGGTTTTAGTTTTCGATCTCGAACTTTCCCGTGAATTCGTGAATGATCCTTTTTTGCAGATTGTGAAAGATCAAGGCAATAATTCAACCATTATTTTCCGTGTCGTCAGCCGTTTTTCTTGAGGCAAAGTGGACCTCGCCAGCTCATAGCCAATAGTGCGGGCAAACAGGCGAAACTCGAACTTCAACTATTTCATTCCCCTCCGAGAATATGAACGCGAAACACGCGTATCTGAAAGTCACACTGGGCGCCCAGCCAGGTGCCTGTTTCGATCTTGATCCTTACGGTGACAACAGCCTCGGCCGAGGGTTTGAGTGCAACGTCAAACTGGAAGACAAAAAATGCTCACGAGTCCACGCCAAGATCATGCTCCAAGATGACGGTTGGATCATCGTGGACTGCCAAAGTCGTAATGGGCTATTCGTGGACAATCAACGCACTGAAACGTGTGACTTGCAATTCGGGCAATTAATCCGCATCGGCGACACCAGTTTCGAGTTCTGCAAAAAAACCGAAAATCAAGAGCGAGAACCACAATATAACGAAAACCCAACAACTGAAAAAACGGTTGTTTTTGAAGAACAAGTTCGTCCGGCGGATACCGGTGATATCGCTTTGGCTATTCTGAAGCAACAAGAATCAACCGAAGCAATTTGTTTTGTCTTCCAATGCAGTCTTCGGCTTTTGAGCATTGAAGACCCTGACCAGGTTGTCCTGACATCCCTACAAAATCTGAAAGAGCGAACAAATGCTTCGGTAGCTGGTTTCATGTGGCTTCGGGAAAACGGAAATCTAACACCCACGGTCGTCCTTCCCGAGTCAGCCGCAAAAGAAATCGAGCTATCCGATTCCTTGACCAAAATTGTCACGAAAAAACAACGCGCTGTTCGCATGGACCACCGACACAAAGACCTCGGTGAACCCCAATCCAATCAACATGATTTTGCAGATTCCATCTGTGTTCCACTGGTCTACCATGAAAAGACACTGGGTGTCATCCATCTTTACCTCAAAGAAGGCCGCTTCAAGGACAGCGACTACCTGGTCGCGCGGGCGAGTTCGGAAATTACGGTGCGCTCACTGGTCCGAGCTCGGCAACACATTTCACTCGTTCATGAACACGAAAGGCTTCAGCAAAAAGCTGCCGACAGCGATGAGATGATGGGTCAAAGCGCACCAATGATCGAACTCAAGAAAAAAATCGCCCGAATTGCAAATGCCTCGGGGTGTGTTTTAGTTCGGGGTGAAAGTGGAGCCGGAAAAGAACTGGTCTCTCGGGCACTGCATAAAAACAGCCCGCGTTCCGATCGTCCAATGTTATCGGTCAATTGTGCAGCGATCCCCGCCGACCTGGTCGAAAGCCAGTTGTTTGGGCACAAAAAAGGGGCCTTTACCAGCGCCGATTCAGACCATATCGGTTGGTTTCAGCAATCCGACACCGGAACGCTTTTCCTAGATGAAGTCGGTGAACTGCCTTTGGAGGGTCAAGCCAAGTTACTGCGCATCCTTGAAGGACACCCGTTTTTGCCCGTCGGCGGAACCAAAGAAATCACAGTTGACGTCCGCGTCATCTGTGCAACGAATCGTGACTTGAGCGAAATCGTCGCAGAGAAACGTTTCCGGGAAGACCTCTATTATCGATTAAGCGTTTTTGAGGTCAGTATTCCGCCACTACGCGAGCGAGGTAGCGATATTGAATTACTGGTCGATTTCTTCCTAGAACACTTTAATCACCAACACGGACGGCCCGGTTTAGGGCTTTCCGAAAAATCACGTGAATTGCTTTTAGGTTACTCTTGGCCAGGAAATGTCCGGCAGCTGCGAAATGTAATCGATAGTGCAGTCGTAATGGCAGAAGGAAACCAGATCAAGCCAACAGATCTTGGCCTGAGAGATGTCGGCTCAACCCAGCTAGAGTCATTGCGGCTCGACTTTTGGGAGCGAAAACTCATTAAAGAGGCTCTCTCACGCACCAACAACAGTGTTCCCAACGCCGCAAAACTGCTGGGGATCGGGCGGGCGACCGTTTACCGAAAAATTGA
>JAZABE010000727.1:0-13427 GCA_036137535.1 Planctomycetota bacterium
TCGGGTTTTGGACAATTTCGAGTCAAGAGATTAGCTTCAAATTTGGGTTACCTAAATTAGGCTCGGAGAATCTTTGTTTTCAGATCCTAAGCCCTGTTTTAGTAACCGATTGGGTCAAACAATTGTAACCGCCTTTGTGTCAGTCGCAGCAAAAAAACAAAGGAAATTCCGGGACTTCACGCAGTTTGTTGATTCGCCACGACTGGCATTTCAGGGCAAACCTGTGATCGTGCGGTGGGACAATTCAAATTTCCGGAAAATCCGGTTGCCGCATGAAACTCTGGCTTTCATCCTGATAAAATGGTTTCCTAGCTGCCCTCGAATAGGGGTCCGTTACAATCTAAAGTTTCATGATTTTGGCAAACCATCGTCTTAAACGTTTCTCAGGAGACTCACTTGATTTATAGAATTCTCACATTTTTGGTGTCGGCGCTTTTTCTTCAGTCCTTTACATCAGTTGTGACGCCCGCGGTGTTTGGGCAGCAAAGCGAATACACGGAATTGTTTAACGGCAAAAACTTGGATGGCTGGTATGGCGTGAAAACGATGGACCCGCGGAAAATGAATGCGCTGTCCGAACAAGAAAGGGCTGCGCTGGTCGCCAAGACCGAGGCGGACACTAAAAAGCACTGGACAGTCGCTGCCAATGGTGATTTGGTGAACGATGGACAAGGGGTTTATCTGACAACCCAAAGAGAGTTCGGCGACTATGAGTTATTGATCGACTACAAAACGGTGGCTAAAGCAGACAGCGGGATTTACCTGAAATCCACTCCACAGATTCAAATCTGGGATTACACGGAGGCAGGGGGCAAATGGAATATTGGCGCCAACAAAGGATCAGGCGGATTGTGGAATAACAGTAAAGGTGCTCCAGGCAAAGACCCGCTCGTGATGGCGGACAAGCCATTTGGTCAATGGAATAAAGTGCGTGTAATCCAGCTTGGTAGCCGGACTACGGTTTATCTCAATGGCAAATTGGTTGTGGATCATGCGACGATGGAGAATTACTGGGATCGAAAAAAACCGTTGATTCGAAAAGGTCCGATTCAGCTCCAAACACATGGTTGTGAAATTCGATGGCGAAATATCAAGATTCGTGAAATCGATGCTGAAGAAGCGAATCGGATGCTCGCCTCGAAGCACAATCAAGGATACAAGTCTGTTTTCAATGGCAAGGATTTTGAAGGGTGGTCCGGACCCATCGACAATTACCAAGTTGCCGAGGGCGTGTTGATGTGTAAAAAGGGAAAGGGGGGGACCATTTACACCAATGAAGAATACGCAGACTTCAAGGTGCGGCTAGAATTCAAGTTGCCTCCCAAGGGTAATAACGGCTTGGCAATTCGATACCCGGGGCAAGGTAATACGGCCTATATTGGGATGTGTGAACTACAAGTCTTGAATTACGACTATCCTGGCAAGCTGGATGATCGCCAGTTTCACGGTTCAGCTTACGGAATGGCTGCTGCAGAAAAGGGGTACCTCCGGGAAACTGGACAGTGGAATTTCCAGGAAGTGACAGTGGTTGGGTCTACGATAAGGGTTGAACTCAATGGCAGTATGATTCTCAATACGGATCTGAGTAAGATCACGAAGTATATGGCCAACAGCAAGCACCCTGGGAAAACGAACCTAAAAGGGCATTTTGGTTTTGCCGGTCATAGCGATCCGGTGCAATTCAGAAATATCTCAATCAAAAAATTGGATTGAGCTTGGTTCTCGATGAAACAGCTTAGCGGTCGGTTTCACCCAAACCGGGTTGGGAAGTCATGCAGCCTGTAAAAAAGAGGAGCCTAGGGCTCCTCTTGGGGATGAACGACTTTTCCTTGTAAGGTGCGCCGGACGTCTATCGACCGATACTGGGTGGATTGGCCATCAGGAAATCCCTAGGCGCCCGAGTCGTGTAATAGGGATAAGAAAATGTTCCGGTGGCCGGCCCGGAAGGTCCGTTAAAATCGGCCGTGTAAGGCGCGTGGTTTTCCTGAGTTTCACGGTTGCCCAGTCGCCCGAACCCTGGAGCCAGTCGCCCGAACCCTGGAGCCAGTCGGCTCATCCCGGCGGCTATGCGCCCTGTACCCAACCTGCAGTTGGGATCACGGCAAGCAGCAAGCCCACAAGGGGCGGCCGTTGCTTTGGCTTGTTCGTCGGTTTTCAAACGGCTTTCTACCTTGAGAGTTGCGCACCCTGACATGGTTATGGCGGTGAATATCAGGGCAGTCGAAAATAAAATCGAACGCATTTTTTCTTCCTTGAGTGTTTTGGGAACGTAAGGCAGGCTGGGCGTCACCCGACGTGTATCGCGGCCGAAACCTTTTGACCTTGCTGGTTGAAATCGGCAGAAAAAATCGAATTATTGAACAAATAGAAAAACGCGTTTGACCTTGCCCAACTGGTAAAGTTTGACAATGCGTTGAGTTGGACAGCGGGATGAACCGGTTTGGCACAAATCTTGCCTTGCTTGCAGTAGACAGGAAAACCGGAGCCTCGCCCTACTGAAACAGACAAAAGTGCCGAAAAGAGGGGGATTTCTAGATTCCCGGACGCTCCAACCCGATAATTAAGGGTGCTGCCAAAACAGGTGAGGCGGGATAAAACCCCGCTGGTCGGTTCGACTGCAGATGCATCATTTTGATGCAGTGTTTCGTTTTGCAGCGGTCTTTATTTCCTTTGCCTGGGAAATCGTTTATTCTTGTTCTGGAAATATTGTTGCAGTGAGTACTATTTTATAACTGAGTCGTTTATCTATTGCCTCCGAACATGGCGTGCTATTAAAGCGGAATTGACATGCAAAAAATTAATTTAATCGTCGGAATCTTCTTGTTGAATTTTTTGTCCGCGGCCAGCGGTCAAGCTCCGAAGGTTGAGCTTCCCGCACAAGTTTTGAAAATCAACGAGTTGATCAAGCAGACTTGGAATGATTATGAAATGAAACCTTCGGGAGCAGCCAGTGATGGTGAGTGGTGCCGTCGAGTTTATCTTGACATCATTGGTCGGATCCCAACGGTTGAAGAGTTGGACCAGTTTACGTCCAACCGGACCCGGAACAAAAAAGCGGAACTGATTGCAACTCTCCTATATGACGAAAAGTACACGGAAGAATACGCACGAAACTGGACAACACTTTGGACCAATATTTTAATCGGCCGAACCGGGGGAACTGAACGCGACACACTGACCAGTCGAGAGGGCATGCAAAAGTACTTGCGGGATACTTTGGCCCGTAATAAACCTTACGACAAGATGGTGTTTGAATTGGTTTCCGCAACGGGGAGTACCGTGCCTGGCAGCGAGAAGTTCAATGGCGCGACCAATTTTTTGGCCATGAAAGTTAACGAAGAAAAGGCGAGTCTGGCAACTGCAGCGACATCGAAAACGTTTTTGGGACTTCAGGTGCAGTGCACTCAATGTCACAATCATCCCTTTAATGACTGGAAACAACAGAAGTACTGGGAAATGAATGCTTTCTTCCGGCAAACACGGGCTTTGCGACGCTTCACGCCGGGCACTAGGAACATCAGCGGTGCAGAGTTGATCGATCAGGATTTTGCGGGTGAAGACAATGAGCCTCAGCAGGCACGCGTTTTTTACGAACTGCGAAATGGTGAGACCAGAATGGCTTTGCCAAAGTTTGTCGATGGAACAGAAATTCAGGCCAGTGGTTACGTGTCGGATGTGAATCGCCGTAGCGAATTGGCCAAGATGATCGTTAAATCCCCTTTTATGGACAAGACAATCGTGAACCGGATGTGGGCTCACTTTTTTGGGTATGGTTTTACGAAACCAATCGATGACCTGGGTCCGCATAACCAGCCTTCACACCCAGACTTGATGGAATATCTGGCGACAGAAATCAAAAAAAACAGCTATAACCTCAAGGAGTTAATCACCTGGATTGCGTTATCCGATGCTTATTCGCTTTCCAGTATTGCGAATTCCAGCAACGGAAAAGACGATCCTCAGCTTGGAGAATCTCCCAAGTTTACTCATTTTTATCTTCGTCAACTGAGGGCCGAAGAACTTTATGAGTCGCTATTAATTGCAACCGAGGCAGGAGAGGCTCGCGGTGATTACGAAAAACAGGAACGGGCAAAATCCGATTGGCTGCAGCAGTTTGTCACGCAATTTGGAACCGACGAAGGGGATGAAACAACGTCATTCAATGGGACGATCCCTCAAGTCTTGATGATGTTTAATGGAAGCTTGGTGAAACAGGCGATTAACACGAAAAATGGTGGGTTTTTGTCGAAAGTCGCCAATAGCCGGCTGAAACCACGGGCAAAACTGGAATCTTTGTTTAAAGCTGCTTTTGCCCGGAAACCGACCCGAAAAGAAGCAGACACCCTTTTGGATGCCGGGGTTGTTGCGGCTTATAAGGGTAACGAAACCGAATGGCTGACTGACATTTGGTGGTCAATGATTAACAGTAATGAGTTTATCTTTAACCACTAGATTTAGCTGGCCTCATTTGATCCCTAACACGATTTGAATTAACTTAAAGACTACTTCCTAAGAATAGAGAACAGTATCGGAGTCCATGATGAAAACACCTACAGGCATGTCTCGAAGACATTTTATGAGCCACATGGCCGGTGCTTCTGCGCTTGCGAGTTCTGCAATGGCGATCGGCAACACGATCAAGGCAAATGCATCGGATTTGAAGAAAAGAAGAAAGAGTGCGATCTTGCTTTGGATGGGCGGAGGTCCGTCAACAATGGATATCTGGGATCTCAAGCCAGGTGCTCCTACGGGTGGCGAATTCAAGCCAATCAGCACTGCAGGTGATATGCAAATCAGCGAACACATGCCAATGACGGCAAAGGTCATGGATCGCCTTTCAGTTGTACGTTCAATGTCCACCCGCGAAGCGGATCATGGACGTGGACGCTACTACATGCATACCGGTTATGTTCCAAACCCAAACATGGAACATCCTACCTATGGCTCGGTCATTTCGCACGAGTTGGCCAACCAAAGACCCGAACTGGAAATACCACCCTTTGTATCGGTAGGAAGTGATGCAGGCGGGCCTGGATTCCTGGGAATGGCCTGGGCTCCTTTTTCTGTCAGCAGCAATGGACAGGTTCGAAACTTGGGCTTGGGCGTTGATGAGCAGCGGATGCTAAAACGGAAGGACATGCTTGAGCTGTTCGGTAGTAACTTTATTGGAACCAAATTTGGCGCTGACTTGACTCAAGCCAAAACCAATCGAGGCGTGTCTGCAAAAGAACACATGGAAGTCATCAATAAAACCTGGAACCTGATGACCAGCGAACAGATGAAGGCGTTCAAGGTGAACCAGGAAAAACCGGAAGTTCTCGAGCGTTACGGTGCCAATGGGTTTGGGCGAGGCTGTGCAATGGCCCGTCGTCTGGTGGAAGTGGGTGTCCCCTTTATCGAAGTTGGTTATGGCGGATGGGATAATCACGGGAATATTTTCCCGACGCTCCGGGACACCAAGTTGCCGATCATTGACCGCGGAATCAGTGCATTGGTTGAAGACCTGACAGAACGCGGACTCTGGGAAGATACCGTTGTTATCTGGATGGGCGAATTTAGCCGAACGCCTCGAATCAATGGTAATGCAGGTCGAGACCACTGGGCACGGAGCTGGAGCGTTGCTGTCGGTGGTGGTGACATCAAAGGCGGTCTCGCCGTGGGTGCCACCAACGACGATGGAACTCGAGTGATTACCGAGCCTTATTCCTCGGAAGATTTGATGGCGACGGTTTGCAAAGGGCTGGGGATCTCCTTGAATACGACATTTACTAGCCGCAACAACCGGCCAATGAAAATTGCCAATAGCGGAAAAATCATTAAAGACCTGATTGCATAACGATCAGAAACCGTGTTTACCGAGTGTTGGTATGATCAGGGCAGCCGTTGGGGCTGCCTTTTTTTTTGATCGCCAATCCGGATCCTGCTAGATACCGTACTCGTGGTTAAGCCGTGCAAAAGACAGGGAGTGCTGTTGCCTTGTGGTTAATGCCCAAATTATCATGGGCACACTCACATCAGTGGGTTGATGAGATGGTTTTCCTTTTTAGGAAAATAAACTGGGTCAAACCGCAGAACAATAGTCATGAACCATGGAAAAACTACTAGAGTCATGTGACCAAGGGCTGGTGAACCTGGGTTTGCGAGCAAAGAATTTGGAGGATGCGCTCGACCAGATGGTCGATGATCTGGGTCGGCAGGGTGTGATCGAAAAAGACCACATTGCTGAAATCAAGAAAGAGCTTGCCCGTTCGGAAAAACGGTCGACGACGTCGATCGGGCACTCGGTGGCTGTGCCGCACGCCTACCTGAAGTGTATTACCAACCCCATCATCTCAATTGCGCGTTTGCACCACGGAGTCAATGAAGGTGCTCCAGACGGTGTACCCGTCCAGTTTGTGTTTTTGTTACTGGGGCCGCCGGGTGCCCTAGTCGAACATTTGGATTCACTTGCCGATGTCGCCCGCCTGATGTCGGACGACGAGTTTCACTATTTGGCGTTGACCGCTCAGGACCCAAAAAGTTTGCGCGAGGCAATTGTTTTGCGCATGAGTGGCGAATCCGCGGTGGAACATCATGAATCTGTTGGAGAAGGCCTGCGATCCACCAACAAGTTTTTGGGAGGAGTGATCCAAGACATCCAGCGGCGTGGAGCGCATTACTGGAGTGATTTTCTGGATGGATTCCACCAAAAATCTCTGAGTTCGACTTTTTTCCTGTTTTTCGCCTGCCTTGCACCGGCCATTATTTTTGGGGGACTGATGCATGCCAAGACCGGTGGGCAGATCGGTGCCATTGAAATGATCTTGGCGACGGCCGGCTGTGGTCTGTTGTACGCGATCTTTGCTGGCCAGCCGATGATTATTCTCGGAGGAACTGGGCCGATGCTTATTTTCACCGGGATGCTTTATGACTATTGCGATGCTAACAACCTTGAATTTCTCCCGGTCTACGCCTGGGTTGGATTCTGGACGGGACTGATTCTCTTGATCCTTGCGGCCACGGATGCAAGTTGTCTGATGCGATTTTTCACTAGGTTTACCGATGAAATTTTTGCTGCCTTGATTTCGGTTATCTTTATTTATGAATCCATTGCCCAGCTGGTGGAGATTTTTCATGTCGCGTCACAGGGCGAACCGGTTGGCTACGATGTTGCGTTATTGTCCCTGATTTTGGCCTTGGGGACGTTTTATATTGCCTCTAGCCTTAGCGCGTTCCGAAAAAGTCACCTGCTGGTTCCCAGTGTGAGAGAATTTCTGGCAGATTTTGGACCGACCATCGCGATTGTCGGTATGGCGATCATAGCGTATTTTTCCAGAGATGCGATCCAGACCCAATCCCTCGAAATTCCAGATGGATTTCAACCGACCCTAGAGGAACGCAATTGGCTAGTGTCTTTTATGGAGATTCCGCTCTGGGCGATCTGGGGATCGATCATTCCGGCAATTCTATGCAGTGTGCTGGTTTTTCTGGATCAAAATATTACGGCTCGGCTGGTTAACAGCCGGGACAATAATCTTCAAAAGGGGGAATCCTATCACTTGGACCTGGGTGTTGTTGGAATCCTGATTGCCGTCTGTTCGGCGTTTGGCCTGCCCTGGTTGGTTGCGGCAACAGTTCGCTCGTTAAATCACTTGCGGAGTCTAGCGACGACCGAGGAGGTTTTCGATTCAACTGGACGAGGACATACGCATATTCTCCATGTTCGAGAAAATCGAGTGACCGGGATTTTAATTCACCTTTTGGTGGGCCTTTCCCTGTTCTTTTTGTCGTACTTGGAGTTTGTGCCGTTGGCTGTTTTGTTTGGGTTGTTTCTGTACATGGGCGTGGTGTCCATGAAAGGCAACCAGTTCTTTGAACGTCTCAGTCTTTGGGCAACCGATCCGGCGCTCTATCCATCGCAACACTACGTTCGCCGGGTTCCCTGGAAGCAGTTGCACCTGTTTACTCTGGTCCAGCTGCTCTGCCTTGTTGTTTTATGGGTTGTGAAGACCAGCACATGGGGAATCTTGTTCCCGTTGTTTATCGCACTACTCGTGCCGATCCGCATCTTGCTTGGATTGGTGTTTGACTCCCAGCACATTGCAGTGCTGGATGCCGAAGAAATTCCAGAGGAAGAAGAAGAAACGTGGACCTGATCTCTATTCATTGGGGCGAGTTCTAGCCAAGAAGATTAGAGACGCAACAAGATCTGGAAATTGAATTCCTATTTCGGCAGGCATTCCCCTGGGCAAGTATTCCCTCACAAATAGCGATGGCCATTTTCGACCGATGATGCGATTGGCGATTCCCGTTCTCGCGGAAGAATCGTTGACGCTGTTGGTGGGTTGGACAGATCTTTGGCTGGTAGGACAGTACCTTGCCGGCGATGAATCAAAAGCTGCGATGGGCCTGATGTCCTATGTGATGTGGTTTATCCCCAGTCTGTTTGCCGCGGTTTCCATTGGCACGGTTGCCATCGTTTCGCGTTTCGTGGGAGCAGGGAAACCGATTGCGGCGAACCTTTGCGCCAACCAAGCCATTGCCATCGGTTGTTATTTTTGCCTGGTCGTGACGATGGTGGCCGCAATTTTTCACCGACCTTTTATCGAGGCAATGAACTTATCCGGTTTAAGTGCCAATTACGCTGCTCGCTACTTCAGGTTTATTATTCCCGTGATTCCACTGATCATGATCCAGCAAGTGGGGGCCGCTAGCCTCCGGGGTGCTGGAGACACGCTAACGGGATTGATGGTTAAGTCCATCGTCGTTGGCCTCAATGTTGTATTGAGTATTGTTTTCGTGACCGGCGGGGGGATTGCACCGCAACTGGGCTTTGACGGTGTCGCTCTGGGCACGGCAATCGGTCACGGTGTGGGTGGGTTCATCATGCTGTTTGTCATTGTTCGGGGAAAAACCGGTATCCAGTTAACCCTGCGTTGGCTGCAATACCGAGCCCGGATGGCCCGGACGCTGTTCAAGGTTGGGCTTCCGGGTGGATTGGATATTGCTGCGGTGTTAATTTGTCAGCTGATTTTTCTTTCCTTTGTCAATAGCCTGGGGACACTGCAAGCCGCCGCCCATGCTGTTGCCGTTCAAATCGAGGCGGTTTCTTATTTGCCTGGAATTGCATTCCAGGTTGCTGCTGCGACAATGGCCGGCCAATTCCTAGGAGCGCGGCTCCCAAAACGCGCCATGAAAAGTGTGCTGGTCTGCTCGATTACTGGATTGGTTGTGGTGAGCACTTCAGGATTGATGGTGTACCTGTTTGCTGAAAAAATTGCGAGTTTTTTTATTCAGGCTTCCGATGCCCCGACCATTACCCTGACTTCGGAACTGTTGAGGATTGTGTCCTTGGCAATGCCTGCCCTGGCTCTGGTCATTGTTTTGTCGGGAGCGTTAAGAGGTGCCGGGGACACCCGGTGGCCTTTAGTCATCACCTTGGTTGGGTTTTTGTTGATTAGAATCCCGATGGCTTATGTTTTGGCTTTGGATACGATCTCAATTTTGGGAGTGAAGCTGGAGGGGTTCGGACTCGGTATTCATGGCGCTTGGTACGCGATGTTCATCGATATTGTTTGCCGGAGTTTGCTGTTGATCGTCCGTACAGGTCATGGTGGCTGGCTAACAACCAAAGTGTGAGATCGCGGGATCATCTGGCTTGGAACGTTCTCAAAACATTTGCCAGATGGTTTTGGTAGGCAGCGAGATCAGCCTGTCCTACTGGGAGTTGGAACTGGGATTCACAGCCTCTGAGAGGTTGCCGATTTTCATCAGGAAAACGCTTCGCCCATGAGTTCCAATGACCAATTCTCGTTCTCGGGGATGGACAAACAGATCGTGAACGGAACAGGCGGGCAGATTGTCACCCAGAGCATTCCAAGATTCCCCACCGTCGAGGCTGACATAAACTCCCAGATCCGATCCCACATAAACCTGGTCGGGGCATAGGGGATCTTCGTAAACAACATTGACCCGCGCATTGGGTAGCCCTTTGGAGATCTGCTTCCACGTTTTGCCTTGATCGTCCGACCGAAAGACGTACGCGGTGAAATCATCCGTTGCTAGACCGGACTGGGAAACAAATAGAGTTTTTGAATCGTGAAATGAGGGAAAGACCCGTGTGAAGTTACATCGTGGCAGCAGTTCATCAATGGCGGCCCAAGATTTTCCGTCATTGGTGGTTTTGAAGAGGTTGCCGTTGTCGGTGCCGGCATACAAAAGGCCTTTTTGAATCCGGGATTCAGCTAACGTCGTGATGGCTTTGTAGCGGAGATTTGGTGTTTGGGGTCCGGTGGTCAAATCGGGGCTGATCGCTTTCCAGTCGTTGCCACGGTGGTTTGACTTAAAGACCCGATTGGCTCCGTAATAGAGCGTGCTTCCATCGTGGGAAGAGGGGAAGAAAGGCGTCATCCAGGCAAAGCGAAGTGCATGTCCGTCGGGTGACTTAGGTTTGAGGTTAACGGTCTTGCCGGTTTCCATGTTTTTCCGTCGCAGAGCCCCAAATTGATGTTCGTAGTAGATCGTGGCAGCATCGGTTGGGTCGCGATAGGTAAAATAAGAATCACCGCCTCCCCAGGGGTCGAGGTAAACATGGTTCCAGCGGTCCGGGAAGCCGTCACGAGGAATTTCATCTTTGGGGCCGACTAATGCCGCATTGTCCTGCGTCCCGATCAAAATATTGTAGGGTGTCTGACTGTCAAAAGTGATGGCATAACATTCCGCAATCGGGAGATTGTTTAAGTGAAGCCAGTTCTTGCAGCGGTCAAAAGTCAGGTACAACCCACCATCATTGCCGAAAATGACTTTGTTTGGATTCTCCGGGTCAATCCACATCGAATGGGTGTCGAGATGCAACATGCGGGAGTCGTGGGGCAACAGGTGAACAATGGTGCCACCAATTTCTTTAAACGAGGTTCCGCCGTCATGCGACAGGAATGATTTTTGTCCAATGCTGTAGATCAAATTTTCATTTTCGGGAGAGACACGGATTTCACACCAGTCCCAACCGGTTTTTAGATCCTGTTCATTGATTGTTTTCCAAGTCGCTCCCGCGTCACTGGACCGGAAAAGAATATCTCTGGGCTTTTCGTTTTCGAAGACGGCATTATCAAACAGTGCATAAATCACTTTTGGATTGGATTTGGAAATATCGATTGCAATCCTTCCACTGGAACCCCGGTCAGCTTTGGGAAGACCGTTGGCAAGCCGATTCCATGTCTGACCTGAGTCCATCGATTTGTAAATAGCACTCTGATTGCCATAATGGTCCTGGCCATCAAGATCTCTTTGCCATGTTGTTGCATAAATCGTCTTTGAGTTGGAAGGGTCAATCACTAGATCAATGGCTGAAACATGGTTGCCTTTGAAAAGGCATTGTTCCCAAGTCAGTCCGCCATTAGTTGTTTTGAAAATTCCACGCTGGGCATTGCCGCTGTGGCGATGGCCAATCGCGGCAACATAAACGGTGTTTGAATCATTTGGATCAATCACGACGCGGCCGATATGGTGCGTATCGGAAAGTCCCATGTGTTTCCAGCTTTTGCCAGCATCTTCCGATTTGAAAACACCCAGCCCTGCCAGCGATGATCGGGCCATGAGCACTTCTCCTGTACCAACCCAAACGATGTTTGGATTGGATGTTGAGATCGCAATGTCACCAATGGCTTGAGTCGGCTCATCATCAAAAATGGACTGCCATGTGATCCCGTTATTTTGGGTTTTCCAAAGTCCACCGGAACCAGCCCCCGCGTAAATTGTCGAGTTATTTCCCGGGGGACAGGCAATGGATTCAATGCGTCCGCCACACATACGCGGCCCCACAAGCTGCCACTCCAGAGATTGAAACGGTGTGTTTTGTTTCATTGCCAAGTGCTGTTGCCAGCTTCGGATTCTGCTGGTGGCGGGGGTCGGGTTTTGGGACCCGATCCGCTGGGGTCGGTTGACGTCCTGCCCACCTAAAAAAGGGAGGGGGCAAGAAATCAGGGCCCACCACAGAATTCCTAGGTGAACGGAGATGTTTTTTGGTTTGATCGTTAACATGGTTTACCCGGCAATGATATTCAGTGAAATCCCTTTGAAGTCACGTATGACCGACTCGATGGGATATGCCATAATAATAGAAATTCGAGATCAATGAATGAACCGTCTAATGAGCAACAAAACTAGAAACCTAAGAGTACCCATTTCCATCTGGCGAAAAAAAGGAACCGTTCCGGCCCTGGGCACCCTTGTATTTTTTTTGATTAACGGCTTTGCCTTGGTATCCTTCTTGGTTGCTGATGGAGAGAAAGATAACCACCCTGAGCAGGTTCGCCGCATTCCGAGGTTGGGTATTGTCGTTGACGAAACTAAACGGAGGGAACTGGAACAAGGCCTGGGAACACTTAAAAGTCTTTTAGGCCGATTGCACCAGTCAAAATCACGATTTGTTCAAGCACTGGTTCCAGATGTCGAGATTTACCACCGTGCCGTGCGGGACAATTTGGATCACCAAGAATTTTTTGCACCAGCCGATGTTACCAAAGCCAAGCAATTACTTCAGGTTGGAATCGAGCGTGGTCAAAATCTGGGGCGGGGTGATGCGCCCTGGTTAACCCAAACCGGGTTGGTTGTTCGCGGGTTCCGCTCTGAGCTTGACGACACTGTTCAGCCCTACGGCTTGGTGATTCCACCAAGCTACCAGCCCAATGGGGAAAACGAAGTCCGACTGGATATTTGGTTCCATGGACGTGGAGAAACCCTGAGTGAAACCAATTTTATAGACCAACGGGGAAAAAACCCAGGTTACTACCGGCCCAAAGAAACGATTGTACTCCACCCGTACGGTCGGTATTCCAACGCGTTCAAATTCGCTGGGGAAGTAGATGTCTTGGAAGCGCTTGCCCATGTCAAGAGCCAGTATCGAATTGACAACGACCGGGTGAGTGTGCGGGGGTTTTCGATGGGCGGCGCTGCCTGTTGGCAATTCGCGTTTTTGTATGCGGATCAATGGTTCGCCGCAAATCCTGGAGCCGGTTTCTCGGAAACACCCCGGTTCCTGAAAACATTTCAAAAAGAAACCCTCAATCCTTATCCTTGGGAAAAAAAACTTTGGCACTGGTATGATGCTGATGACCACGCGGTGAATTTCTTTCATGTTCCCACGATCGCTTACAGTGGTGAAAACGATATCCAAAAACAGGCCGCTGAGGTCATGGAAGACGCGATTTTGAAGGCAACCGGGCTTCAGCTGACTCATGTCATTGGTCCAAAGACGGGGCATCGCATCCACGTAGATTCTCAAAAAGAAATTGAACGGCGAATGTCCAGCTTGGCCCGGCAAGGGAACGACCAGATTCCTAAAGTGGTTCACAAGGTGACCCATACCCTGAAATACAACAAGCAGTATTGGCTAACCATCACAGGGCTTCAATCTCACTGGGAACCTGGGCGAGTCCGCGCCGTGATCG
>JAZABE010000728.1:0-1999 GCA_036137535.1 Planctomycetota bacterium
ATTCACTTGATGAACGACGTCGGTACCGTGTTTGCCGAGTATGTGTTCCGGCTGAGAAAGGAAGAGCACCAGTCCAGCACAGCGTTGGTGGGAGCGCCCTATTATGAAGTGGATCAGCCGGAATTAACCCCGTTTGCGGACATTTTTAACTTGGCGCTGATTTCCGGGACGCAACCCGAAATCGATTCGGTCCCTGAACGGTTAACCCGGTTGCATCTTCAGGGGATTACAACCTGTAGTTGCCCGCTATTTGATTTTCGAGATCAGCGAAGGTCTGAATCGGATACGGTCGATGAAATCGAGTCTCGAATGATCTCCAGTGCGAATCAACAGCTTGCCTCCGGGTTGGGAGGGTGCAAGTTGCTGATGCCTATCTCCAGTATGGGGTTTCAGGACGCTGGCGGCTGGAATGACCAAGAGCAAATCCATCTGGTTTACGAGCTCCTGTCCTCCATTAAGGGGCAATATCCACGAACTCCTCTGGTTATTGGACTGGATCAGCCATTTGGTGAACCCCGGGTTTTCAAGCAAAGAAAAAGCGCTTTGCAATTGGCTGAAAACCTGATCCGAATGCAGGCCCCGGTGGCTGCCTTTTGCCTTGAAATCAACATCGGTTATTACCCTGAAGGAACTTGGATCCGGGACCTGTTTTCGTTTAACGACCTGCTGGATTCGTGGGGGCAGTTTGATTACCCCTTAATCGTTCAATTCAGGATTCCAGGAGGCGTGCGAACGCGGGAAGCTGAAGATGGCAGTCGGTTGGTGACCGCTGGACTGGATTCGCAGGCATCTTGGCTGGAGAAGCTGGCCCTCTTGGCGCTTGCCAAACATAACGTGGCCGGGGTGTTGTATGCACAGGTTTTTGACCAGCCTGCAGATCCATTCTTTGGCGCGGGGTTGATTTCTTCACAAATGAACGAAAAACCTGCGATGGCGACCATTAAAAACATCGTTCAGCAACTGGGTTAAACCGTTCTGCGATGTCGGGCAATCTGGTGTTGCAGTTTATTTGATGCCATAATCTAATTTCCATGCAGACACACAAAATGGTTAGAAATGATTGGCCCGTTCGGGACTCAACCGGTTTAGATGAAAAAGGACACTCGATGCAGCAATTGATTTCCCTGGTAGTGGTGTTAGTGAGTTTGACAATGTCTGGCGGACTTGTGGATCAATCGGCGATACCGGTCGAGCTGATTAAGGTACCCGACGGATTCACGGTAGAACGACTCCATTCGGTGAAACCGGATCAAGGTTCATGGGTCAGCCTGACTCATGACGATCGGGGGCGACTGATCACTTCGGATCAATATGGCGGGTTGTTTCGAATCACTCCACCGGCAATCGGTTCAAAAGACAAGCCAAAGATTGAAAAACTCGCCGTGGAAATGGGGCATGCTCAAGGGCTTCTTTATGCGTTTGATTCTCTCTACGCGGTCGTCAATGGAAAACCTTTTGGCAAGGGACCAGGATTGTACCGGCTCAAGGATACCAACAATGATGACCAGTTTGACCAGGTCGAATTGTTGAGAGCGATCAAGGGTGGGGGAGAGCATGGTCCCCATGCAGTGATTCTGAGCCCAGATCGAAAATCTCTTTTTGTCTGTGGAGGTAATCATACGGAAATCCCCAACCCTGAGAGTTCGCGAGTTCCTCGCAACTGGAGTGAAGACCAACTGCTTCCGCGGATGTGGGATGCGGGAGGGCACGCGGTTGGCAAACTGGCGCCTGGCGGCTGGATCTGTAAAACAGATCCCCAAGGAAAGCAATGGGAATTGGTCAGCAGTGGTTACCGGAATGAATACGACATTGCATTTAACCTCGAAGGTGATTTGTTTACCTACGACGCTGACATGGAATGGGATATTGGTTCACCGTGGTATCGTCCTACGCGAGTCTGTTTTGCATCCAGCGGCAGCGAGTTTGGCTGGAGAAGTGGAACGGGCAAATGGCCTGCCTATTACCCTGACAGTGTGCCGGCCGCAGTGGATATTGGCCC
>JAZABE010000729.1:0-1770 GCA_036137535.1 Planctomycetota bacterium
GTTGGCAACGGCACGGCGTCCGATTTCACACTGTCCGGTCGCGACGCGGCGCAGCAGATCATTGTTTTTGGACATTACGACTCCGGGCAAACGCGTGACATCACGCGATCCAGTCAATTCCAAACCAATCCAGCGGAAATCGTGAAAGTTGGCAAGACTGGGTACGCACAACCGATCCAGGAAGGCGTCACTTCGCTTACCGTAACGGCAAATGGACTCGTAGCCAAAGGCAAGGTTACGGTTTCCAATATCATCCAGGACCTCCCCGTCAATTTCCCCAACCAAATTGTTCCGCTGTTTACTAAATATGGATGCAACGGTGGCGGTTGTCATGGTAAATCCGGGGGACAAAATGGCTTTAGCCTTTCCTTGTTGGGGTTTGAGCCCACAGAAGATTATGAATACCTAACCAAGGAATCTCGAGGACGCCGGGTATTCCCAGCCGCTCCCACAAAAAGCCTGCTTCTGCTCAAAGCGATTGGTGCTTCGCCACACGGTGGCGGTTCGCGGTTTGCCAGTGATAGCCCAGCTTACCGGTTACTCAGTCGCTGGATCCAACAAGGCATGCCTTATGGAAGCCCCGACGATCCTAAAGTCGTGCGAATTCAAGTGTCACCATCTGGCATGTTAATGCAGCGAAAAAAGTCACAACAGGTCTCAGTAATGGCCCATTACAGTGACGGATCTCATCGAGACGTTACGCGAACGACTCAATTTGACAGCAACGATACTGAAATGGCCGAAGTTAGTCCGTCTGGCCTGATCACAACTTCGACCCTCACTGGTTCTGTAGCAATTATGGCTCGCTATCAAGGGCATGTCGATGTCTTTCGGGCTGTCGTGCCGCTGGGATTGGAAATCACTTCACTTCCCGCAGAAAACAATTTCGTCGATAAGCACGTTTTCAATAATCTTAAAGCCCTAGGCTTGCCTCCCTCACAAATCGCCGATGACTCGACGTACTTGCGACGGGTGACCGTTGACATCGCCGGTCGTCTGCCAACACCAACTGAAACCGCGGCTTTTCTTGTGGATGAGAGCCCAAAAAAACGTGAAGCCTTGGTGCGGAAGCTTTTAGATTCCAATGCCTATGCGGATAATTTTGCGAATAAATGGTCTGCCATTTTAAGGAATAAAAGAAATCGCAACGAAGATAAATACGCAACCTTCGCGTTTCACGACTGGATACGGTCCAGTTTTTTAGGAAACAAACCGTACGACCAATTTGTTCGAGAAATCATCACTGCTAACGGTGTTGCCGACCAAAACCCACCCTCTGCCTGGTATCGAGAAGTCAAAGATCAAGCCGCTCAAGTCGAAGATACGGCCCAGCTTTTTCTTGGTTTGAGAATCCAATGCGCTAGGTGCCATCACCATCCCTTCGAAAAATGGAGCCAAGAAGATTATTACGGTTTTGCCGCATTTTTTGCGCAGGTCGGAAAGAAAAAAGGCCTTCGCAATGGGGAAAACCGGATTTACCAGAGGCAAGTGGCTGCAGTGGCCCGAAATCCCAAAACTCAACAAAACGTTTCGGCTCGTGGACTCGGAGACCAAGCTCAACCCATCGACCCCAGTGAAGACGCTCGGATTCTTCTGGCCGATTGGATGTCAAAAAAAGAAAATCCGTTTTTTGCAAAATCCCTGGTCAACCGATACTGGAAGCACTTTTTCAGCCGGGGCTTGGTCGACCCTGAAGACGACATGAGAGTCACCAACCCTTCGTCCAACCCTGAACTATTGGATGCTTTAGCCGATAACTTTGTTCAAAAC
>JAZABE010000730.1:0-1003 GCA_036137535.1 Planctomycetota bacterium
GGGATTTCCACCAAAGCCCGGTGGGTAATAGGCATAAGCCGCGGCGTCGGTGTTATCGATCAGACCCAGTTGGATGGTTCCACCAACTGTATGGCTGACTTCCACCAAGTTAATATCGAAGACCTCGCTGATAACGGTTTTGAAGATTTCCCGGGTGGTCTGTCGCATTTTTGCACTGAATGGAATAAAGGATCCATTGTCTTCATCGAGTTCAAAATAATAAGCCGGTAGTGCTTCCATAAAGCTATAAGTCAGTGTGGTGCCCGTGCCAAAGGCAGCAGGCCCCCATTTTGCGGGTGGCTTTTCCATGGCTGGCAGCAAATTGAAAACCGTCGTTGTATTAATTCGTTGCCAATCACTCCATGAGGAACCGTTGTTTCCTCGAACATAAAATTCATCATGCTCAATTCCGCGGTCAATCACGCCACTTTTGAAGGTAATGTCTGCCAGCTGATCACTGTTGAACGTCCGGACTCGTTGGGGCTCGAGGGCATTTCCCCGGAAAGCCAAGCTGCCTGTCAGTTCATTACCAAAAGCACCTTTTTCAGTCGTAGCATCGAAGAACTGCCACTTGGTTACCCGCATTCCATTATCAGTTTGATTCAACCAATCTGAAAGATCCAGGTGAGTGGAGTCATTGAAAACTTGGACATGATCGGGTGTGTCAATCTCCGGTGTCTGAACAGTGTCGACTCGGAAAGTTTTGACCTTACTGAAATATTTTCCGTCTGAAACTTTGACGCGAAGTCTTTCGTTATCCGGCACTTGGGCTGCGTGGTATTTCACCAGACCACGCTCGATGTCACGAGCGTTCACCGTAAACCATTCCCGGTTATTTTGGCGAATCCCGTTGACTGAAACAAAACCACCATCTGCCAGAACACCAGTGTCAAAGAAACTGTACTTTTTCAGGGAGTTTCCATCTCGGTCTCGCCAAGCGAACATGTTGCCAATGTTTAGAACCGTATTGGTTTCCAGCTCACGGTTAACAACGCTGACAATT
>JAZABE010000731.1:0-1632 GCA_036137535.1 Planctomycetota bacterium
CCTTTCGGTTTTGGATCTAGCTCAGCTTGCTCTACGGACAGATCTCGAGGGCACAAGCCTGAAACCGCTGCTAGAGAACCCCAAGTCCCCATGGAATCGTCCATCCATTTGCACATTCGGACCCAACAATCATTCGTTGCGAGGCAATCAATACCGTTACACACGCTACGCCGATGGCAGCGAAGAACTCTACAACCACCGGGATGATCCAAACGAATGGAAAAATCTGCTTACAGGTCAAAACGCTTCGAACGAGGCTCACCAAGTGGCCAACCGAATGAGAAGGTGGCTGCCCAACCACAATGCCGATCCCATTCTCGGCAGCGCTGGTTCCGACTCACCGCTTTACGGCGAAGGCAACATCTCTCTTGGCGAAGCCATGAAGCGGGGAGAGGCTCGGCGAAAGAAAAAATGAACTTCACCCCAAGCAAGTCTCTCACGCACATAAGGGCCTGCACTTTGCGAACTAATCGGAATCCGGGTTTGCCGAGAGGTTCACTGGGAGAGAGTAGTGAAAGAAACCAATCATCATTTCGTCCCAGGTTTGTTCACCAAAATACACATCCGACAAAGGGTCCGGATTACTGAGGTTACTCAAACTATTGTCATAAACCGCTTTGCAACGAAGCCTACTGCCAGCAGGCAACCCAATGGGCTTATCTAAGACGTAAGTATTCTGCCAATTGAAATCGTAATCTGGAACGTTCAAGAGCATACGCGACTCGTTTCCAGGTGTCAGCAATTCGTAATTGAATGATTTACCCCTGAGGTGCATGTGCGGGCTGAATGCAAGGAGAGTCGCATTTGCTGGCAATGGACTGCTCACTGCTTGAACTGGAAAGTCTGAAGGTCCTTCTTTTTTACCAAGTCTTTTCCCACCAGGAATCCGGAACCGTCTTTCTCTTGCACTGCTGGTTTTTATCTCGTGCGTCACATCCTCCGGATCAGCAAAGACCAAACCCATGTGACTCTGGACTTTTTGCGGAACGCCATTGGGGGTGTAGTGAACCTGAAAATAAATATTGTGACCTGCTGGAATTTTCTTTGCATGTCCGGGTGGCAATGCTTCAACTCTTGCTCCAGGAACGTAACCAAACAGGTACGAAACGTCGGCTCTCCCGAGCGTAGCACGTTCTTCTCCTGGCTTGACTGCGAAAGCAAGAATGTGGTGCACGACTTCACGATTACCGGGGCGTAATTCTGCGGCCGTCACCCATTTGTCCTCTGTGAATCCTGGCGTCTGCATGTACCACTCATAACGCAAACCACGAGAACCACCTTCGGCAGGCACTGATACGGGAACGTAAGTCACTGGCAAAACCAGATCGGGCTCCTTAGGCAATTGCCATCCAACCGGCTTTGCAGGAAGGGGGGGCAGATTCGACTCTGGGCCAACTGGGGCACCGGCTTCAGCCCAATCGAAGATGAGTTGTTTCTCTTCCTCGGTTAACACCCGCTCATTGGAAAATTTTTCGTGCTTATCATCGGCATGCCACGGCGGCATACGGTCTTCACGAATCACTTCGACAATCATGTCCGCCCAACAAGATGCCTCGTCTCCATCGGTAAGTGAAAAGGGAGCCAACTCGTTCTCCCGATGGCAACCAACACAATTCTTTCTCAATATTTTGG
>JAZABE010000732.1:0-3559 GCA_036137535.1 Planctomycetota bacterium
CTCCAGCAAAAATTGGTGGAACCGATCACAAGCCCAGCGATAATTTGATCGCAAAGGCTCATAAACCAGAATCGGTTTGCCGATCAGGTTGGATATTTCAATGGCTCGGTCCAACGCAAAATTAAAAGAAGCCCGCCGATAAGCAGTCATCCAATACAAAACGAAATCGCCGTGATCGTTCAATTCTGCCGGGTTGACGATGTTAATCCGTGTCTTTGGAACCATAACTCAGGGTTTCCAAGGTCGATCTCTAAACGCAAAAGGGCAATTCCCGAACCCGATTATGCCTATTCTTTCCCATTTCCAAACACCATAGGGAGCTTATTTTTCTCTTAACATTCACTAAACGGATCTAAAGATCTAATTAACGCCCTTAATGTTGCGGTTGCGTTGACTTTTCGGTTGGAAATGATACCTTGGGATTCGCAAAACTAATCAAATCGAATCCAGAGATTCGATTTTCTAATTTCACCAGCGGACCTTAATGCACGTAAAATCGATCAAAGTCTTTTGTGACGTCGTCGCACACCGCAGCTTCTCCCGGGCGGCAGAGGATAATGGCATCACCCAATCGGCGGTCAGCCAAACTATTCACCAGTTAGAAGATCACTTGGGGGTGCAACTGATTGACCGTTCCAAGCGACCGTTTGTCCTGACCCCCCAAGGTGAATGCTATCATCAAGGCTGCCGGCGACTCATGGTCGAAATGGAAGCCTTGGAGGACGAAGTAAAAGCCCTCAATCAACAGGTCGTGGGACGCGTGGGAATCGCTTCGATTTACTCGATTGGACTCCACCAGCTTTCCATCCAAGTGAAATCATTTCTCAACGATTATCCAAGGGCCAACGTCAAACTGGAATACCAACACCCCACCCGGGTCTACGAACTAATCGAAGGCGGTCTCGCAGACATTGGGTTTGTTTCTTATCCAAAATCGACCAAGAACCTGATCGCGACATTGTGGCAGGAAGAACCCATGACATTGGTGTGTGCGCCACAACACCCCTTGGCAAGCGAAGGCGAAATTGAATTCCGACGATTGGATGGGGCAGATTTTATTGCATTTAATCTGGGACTGAAAGTTCGCACTGAACTGGACCGGTTATTTCTGCAATTCTCAATTGCCCCGAGAGTCGCAATGGAACTCGATAACATCGAAACGATTAAACGCGCTGTGGAAATCAATGCCGGAATCAGCTTACTACCTGCTCCCACGGTCGAACGCGAGGTTCAACTGGGCACGTTGTGCCAAGTTCCCTTGGCCGATGCGGCCCCGACACGCCCGATTGGAATCATCCAACGACAGGGTTCCCCCATGGGAAAAACGACCCGGTTATTCCTAGATTCACTGGGAATTCAACCCGGAAAACCAAACAGCGATTCCGTCACCAACGTACCGGTTTCCAAGGAATAAAATGCTTACAGGACGGATAATAAAGTGATTCACAATTCATACGGGTACCCTGACGCCAGCGGTCTTTACGATCCCTTTTTCGAGCACGATAGCTGTGGTGTCGGGTTTATCGCCAATATCAAGGGGATTGCCTCTCACCAAATCGTTGCTGATGCGACCTCCATGCTCAGGCGCATGGAACATCGGGGGGCCTGTGGAAGCGAAAAAAATACTGGCGACGGTGCCGGAGTTCTTTCTTCGATTCCGCATGGGCTTTTTCAACAGATTTCCGCGGACTTAGGATTCCAGCTTCCCGATCCGGGCAATTACTCGGTTGGCAATGTTTTCCTTCCAACCGATCCACGGCAAGCCGAACACTGCAAACAACAATTCAATCAAGTGGTTTCCGGGCTGGGTCAGCAACTCATTGGCTGGCGAGACGTCCCCACCAATCCTGACAAGGCCGACATTGGACCGACTGCTCGCAGTGCCATGCCCGCAATTCAACAGGTTTTTATCAAACCAGGCGAAGGGATTTCAGAGAATGAATTCCAGCGGCAGCTCTTCCTGATTCGAAAACAAGTTACTCATGCCATCCGGACCGGCGACCTTGAGCAAGCCCTGCAATTTTACATTTGCTCGCTTTCAACCGGGGTCATTGTTTACAAAGGCATGCTCTCGACCCATCAACTGGTACCATTTTACGATGACTTGTCCAATGAAGACTTCCAGTGTCATTTGGCAATGGTTCATTCCCGGTTTTCCACCAACACCTTTCCTAGCTGGGACCGCGCTCAACCTCTTCGTTACATGGCCCATAACGGTGAGATCAACACGCTCAAAGGAAATGCCAATTGGACTTCTGCCCGACAGGGCCTGATGCAATCCCCAGAATTTGGCGAAAATCTTCGGCGGGCCTACCCAATTGTTGAACCCCACTGCTCCGATTCCGGCAACTTTGACAACGTACTCGAAATGCTGATTCACACGGGTCGCACCTTGCCCGAGGCCATCATGATGATGATCCCCGAGGCTTGGCAAAACCAGAAGTCAATCACGCCCTCAAAAAAGGCATTTTACGAGTACCATTCGATGATCCAGGAACCTTGGGACGGCCCGGCATCCGTTTCCTTTACCGACGGTAAATTCATCGGTGCTGTACTCGATCGCAATGGTCTAAGGCCAAGCCGATATTCCGTAACCAAGGATGATCGCGTACTCATGGCCAGTGAAGTCGGTGTCCTGGAAGTGGCTCCGGAAAACGTGAAATACAAAGGGCGACTCCAACCGGGGCGAATGTTCCTAGTCGATTTTGAAGAAGGTCGAATTATCGCCGATAATGAACTCAAAGAATCGGTCGCTGGTGCCCGTCCTTATGAAGACTGGGTAAAACGACAACGGATTACCCTTGATTCCCTACCGGCAAAAACACCCGCGGAATCCTACCACGGCCCTGACCTGGTCGCCCGGATGAAGGCCTTTGGTTTCACGACTGAAACCTTACAGTTTATGTTAATCCCACTCATTAAGTCTAAGAAAGATCCAATTGGATCCATGGGAAATGATGCGGCACTCGCGTGCCTTAGCGACCATCCCAAACTCATCTATGACTACTTCAAGCAACTTTTTGCACAAGTCACCAACCCGGCAATTGACTCAATCCGGGAAGAAATCATCATGTCGCTTGAGTGTTACATCGGCCCCGAAGGCAATTTATTGCAAACGACTGAAGACCAGGCAAAACGGCTCCTGATTCCCCAGCCCATTCTTTCCAGTACGGAATTTGCAGCCCTTGCAAACCTAGACCATCGTGGATGGAAGTCCATTGTGATCGACATGACTTTCGACGCCAGCGAAGGTCCGGACGGACTCCGCTCAACCCTGGAACGGATTTGCACGGAATCGTCGCAGGCTATTTCACAGGGAGCCTCCTTGATCGTGCTCTCTGACCGAAGAACGGGTCCCGGCCGAATCCCCGTCAGTTCTCTACTGGCAGTCGGCGCGGTTCACCAAAACCTGGTTCGACAAGAAGACCGCACGAAAGTAGGACTCATCATCGAAACCGGCGAAGCCCGCGAAGTCCATCACCATTGTTGCCTTTTTGGCTACGGTGCCGATGCGATTTATCCCTACATGGCTTTTGATTCCCTCTATCAAGCCAACCAC
>JAZABE010000733.1:0-6030 GCA_036137535.1 Planctomycetota bacterium
ATACGGTCGGATTAAAGCGAATAACGTGGAGCATGGCAATGATGTGCGTTTTTGGACCGGACGGGTTTCTCGCGGGGGTGAAGCCTCCAGCAAGCCCGTTTTCCGCTGGGCAGGTCCATTGGCAGTCAGCGGTTGATGGTGTTGGTTGCTTGAGAAGCTTGCCTCGTTGTGGTGGACTCACTGGACTTGGGACTCTCTTGGGTTTCTGGAGTTTCGGGCAAAGTTTCGTTGGCGTTGATCAGGGATCGGCGTTGTCGTTCGATATTACAGCCGGTGTGTTCCCTGGGATCTTAAGATCACCGACCGCTCATTGACTGATTGAGAGAGGAAAGCTGGGTTCCTGGAATTGGAAACCCCAAGGACCTCAGAATTAGGAAGAGGATTGAAAACGTTTAAAGAATTGGGCTTGATCGAACCTTTGCAACAGGCATTGGACGAAGTGGACTACGAGATTCCAACGCCCATCCAGGCACGGGCCATTCCGGCTGCCTTGGGCGGGAGTGATGTGTTGGGTTGCGCCCAAACGGGTACCGGCAAGACCGGCGCCTTTGCTTTGCCAATCTTGAATCGATTGGGTCAAAAGAATCGAAAGGCCATTGCCAATCGGGTTTTTGCCCTGGTCCTTGCTCCGACACGAGAACTGGCGATTCAAATCGAACAGAGTTTCGCCAAGTATGGTCAACACCTGCGTCTTCGGCGGGCCTTGGTTTACGGAGGTGTCAATCAAAATAGGCAGGTGCGAATGCTCAATCGAGGAGCCCACGTTCTTGTGGCCACGCCGGGCCGTTTGTTGGATTTGATGGACCAGGGATATCTCGAGTTAGATCGTTTGGAAGTGTTCGTACTCGATGAAGCGGATCGAATGCTGGATATGGGGTTTTTGCCTGATTTGAAACGAATTATCAATCAACTTCCCGATCGGCGGCAGTCCTTGTTTTTTTCCGCAACTTTGCCACCGCCGATTACCAAGCTTGCGCAAACCTTATTGCGGAAACCGTT
The DNA here is from genome assembly GCA_036137535.1 of Planctomycetota bacterium. Classification (GTDB taxonomy): domain Bacteria; phylum Planctomycetota; class Planctomycetia; order Pirellulales; family Pirellulaceae; genus JABAAE01. The sequence continues at coordinate 1,000 of JAZABE010000733.1, forward strand.
GAGCGTCAACGTAACACCGAAAAAAACCAGCGTTAAGAAAATTGATCAGCGCGTGATTTTTGTCGAACGCAAGGGCAAACAGGAGCTGTTGAAAAACAGGCTTCAGATCGATGGTGTTGAACGGGTTTTGGTGTTTACCAAGACCAAGCGGACAGCGAACACGGTTGCTGAAAAATTGTCGCGTACCGGGATCAAGGCGGCTGCATTTCACGGCAACAAGTCCCAGAATTCCCGCCAACGGACTCTGGAGGCGTTTCGGCAAAGTCAGGTGAAGGTTCTGGTCGCAACCGATGTTGCCGCGCGGGGTATCGATATTGACGGTATCACTCATGTGATTAATTTTGACTTACCGGTTGACCCCGAAAATTATGTGCACCGAATCGGTCGAACAGGACGAGCGGGTGCTGCGGGGATCGCTCTGTCATTTTGTTCGCCAAAAGAACGGAGTGAACTGCGCGAGATCGAAAAGTTTATCGGGCAGGAGGTTCCGCTTGACCCCGATCAACCGCGACCGGTCCCCCGTGGAGGGACTCAGTCAAACACTGAAGATTTCCCGGCAAAACGTCCCAGCAGACGCGGTGGGGTGAGGAATCCGGCGTCACCCAAAAGTAAAAGGGCTCGACGTTCTAGCAGTGCGTCAACAGGTGCAGGCTCCGGTAAAAAACCTCAACCCAAACAGGATCGCCGGCGACGTAAACAAGTTCGGGCCAAGCAAAGTGGTGGATCCGGTGCTAAGAAGCGTTGAACAACGCTTAACCCGTTTTAGCGTTTGCCAACGAAACGGTATTGGCAAAAATCCGGATTCGTCTGCGGCAAAATCGGATTTTCCGGGGATTAGGGCATTGCTTGGAATAAAATTGAAAAATTGGGTCTCCGATGCCCGGGCACTGCGTTTTAAGAGTTACCGTTGCTTTTAGAGGCAGAGTATCTTGATCTGAAAAACTTGTCTCAATTCCGGATCAGCCGATGGAGATTTTGAGTCAAATTGGATACCTTGCAATTGCAGAATCCTGTAAACGACAGTTAGAAGAACACCCGCCGCAAAGCCCAAATGACAAAAACCAATAAAATCAACAGTATCATCCTGGGGGTGTTGACCCTGGTACTCAATCCTGGGGTGACCCCTTCAGCGGAGCAACCAACTGTTAGACGCAAGCAGCCTGTTAAGGTTTTTATTCTTTCGGGGCAATCCAACATGGTTGGTGCTGGCAAAGTGACCGGTGGGGGAGGTCGCTGGGGAGCAGAATTTATTGATCCTCAGGTTTCGGTTTATGAAGGTGCCTATAAGCCCCAAGCTGACTACGATTCAATGCAGCCCATCAAAACTCTCAAACTTGAAAAATTTGGGGGTACGGAGCCTACGCCTTACCCGAGCGGTGGCACGTGTGTGACCCGTGGTTTTATTCAAGTTAAAACAAGCGGTGCCTACCAATTTCGTCCGGGCTATGGTGGTTCGACTCGAAACATCATGGAAGTCGATGGAAAAGAGGTTCATCGCCAGGAAGGGAAGGGGCAAGCTGTGCGATCCGAGATCAAGCTGGTCGCCGGAAAGCGAGTTCCGTTTAAGATCACCTATTTGACGCAGGATGCAAATGGGTTGGGGTGGATCGATCGAATGGATGTGCCCGGGACGCTTTCAGCGTTGGTTAATCATCAAGGTAAATATCCTTTTCTGGTCAATAAGAGAGGTCAGTGGACAGCACGCGATGACGTGTGGTACAAGGGCGTGATCGCGGCGGCAGGGAGCCATTGGCTAGGGGTCAAGTCTGGCCGTATTGGACCTGAATTGGGATTTGGGCACGTCGTTGGTCAACACCTGAAGGAGCCTGTGCTGGTATTGAAAACATCCCAGGGAAACCGCTCTTTGTCTTGGGATTTTCTTCCTCCGGGCAGCAAGCGTTTTGAACACGGTGGAAAAGTTTATGCAGGATACAAGGAGTCTCCTCTCTCCTGGGTGAAGGGGAGCAAGCCGGAACCGATTAATTGGTATGCCGGAAAGCAATACGATGATTGTTTTAATGCCGCCAAGGAAGTCTTGGAAAATTTTGACCAACAATTTCCGCACTGGGCAGGTCAGGGGTACGAGATTGTGGGTTTTGGCTGGTGGCAAGGTGACAAGGATCGTTACAACGAAGGCCACGCCATTCGCTACGAGGCCAACCTGGTGCACTTGATTAAGACTTTGCGTGAAGATTTTAAATCCCCCCAAGCCAAATTTGTGTGCGCGACTCTTGGTCAAACCGCTAAAGAAAGTGCCGAAGGGAATGAAAAATTAATCCTCGAGGCCCAGTTGGCGGTGGATGGTGAAACGGGCAGGTACCCGGACTTCAAGGGGAATGTCAGTACCGTTTACACTCACCCGATTAGTCAGGGAGGAGCTTCAAATAGCCATTACGGAGGCAACGCGCAAACTTATATGGACGTTGGCATTGCAATGGGCGAAGCGATGGTCAAACTTATCCAACCCGTTAAGTAATGCTTAGGCAACAGTGACCGAGTAAACTAAGAGCTTCAACACCACCGGAGAAACCAGGATGCACCACTTTTTAACGCCCTCTGTCTGGGTGCTTGGGATCAGTGCTTTGCTTTCAATGACCGCTCGGGCGGAGGATACCCGCTTGGATGTTGAAAAGGCTGCGGCAAGAATTGATGGGCTGGTTTACCGTGATCTGGAAGCCCATGACCTGAGATCCAATCCACCGGCGAGTGATCAGCAGTTTGTCCGCCGTGTTTATCTGGATGTGATTGGTCGAATTCCGACAGCGGAGGAACTGGCGAGCTTTCACGCCGACACTCGCCACGACCGTCGAGCCAGGTTGATCGACGCCCTGTTGGATTCTCCCGGGCACGAGTCTCACATGTTCAACTGGTTGGCTGACCTGTTTCGTGTGAAAGACGATTACTACCGCATTGGTAAGACCTGGACCTTTCACACCTGGCTGAAGACGCAGCTTCGCGAGAATCGTCCGTGGGACGAATTGGTCTACGACCTGCTGACGGCAGAAGGCCGGCTCGGAGAGAATGGAGCGACCGCATACCTGTTGCGCGATGCCAGTATGCCGCTGGACAGCCTCTCCAACACGCTGACCACTTTTCTGGGGGCGAATGTTGCTTGTGCTCAGTGCCATGACCATCCCTTTGCCGAATGGACTCAGCGTGATTTTTACGAAATGGCATCGTTTTTTGGCTCAACGGCCTTTGATCGTGTTGACACTCGCAAGCCGGCAATCAAGCTCCGAGATAAACGGTTCTCGAAAGCGAATCTCGTCACCTTGCTTCAGCCGAACATGGAACGGGTTGTCTTTGACAGTCAGCGATCGACAGTGTTCCCCGAGGATTACGCATATGACGATGCCAAACCCGGTGACAAAGTCATCCCGCGATTCATCACCTGGGGGGATGAAAAAGGTGTGCCTCTAACTGGCAAGCGTCCACAACGCCTCCGAAAGCATTTCGCGGACTGGATGACGTCAGCTGAAAACCCTCGTTTCGCTGCTGCGATTGCCAATCGATTGTGGAAGAAGCTGTTCGGGGTCGCCGTCAAAGAGCCGGTCACAGATCTTGATGTTCTTGAAGACGCCACGAACCCAGAACTGTTGCGGTTTATCTCGCAACTGATGAAGGTTGTAGACTTCGATCTGAGAGAATTTCAACGCATTCTCCTGAATACGAAGACGTACCAGCAGCAGGTCAGCGTGACGCCGCCGGAGGGCGAGGAATTTCGATTCCCGGGACCGTTGTTGCGTCGGATGACGGCTGAGCAGACATGGGACTCCATTGTTCTCCTTTTGCGAGGTCCAGAGATCGACCAACTAAAGACAGATCATGCTCCACGGATGCAGCGTCTGGTCTTTCCCTTTGATTTCACGCACGACAGGAAGGGGATTGAGAAGGACCGCGAGAAGATTGTTGAATTTGCGAAGACGCTGTTGCCCGATGGTGAGGTTTCGGAGGGTAAGGGCGGACGCAGCCTGTTCCTGGGAACAAGTAAAAGGCGGGTCAGGCTGCGCGGCAAAGATTCGTGGCTGCGGGCATCAGAATTGCCCCAGCCAATGCCACCTACGCATTTTCTGCGAGTCGCGGGTCAGTCAGCTCGTGAAGTTATTGATGATGGATCGACTGAAGGAGGAATCACCGAGTCGTTGGCGATGATGAACGGCGAATTCACAGAAAGTTTCATGACCAATTCATTGGTCATTGAGGCCGTTCGAAGAAGAAACAGCCAGGTCGAGCAGATTGCCTTCCTTTACCACGCCTGCCTGTCACGGCTTCCGCGAGAGCGGGACACAAGGCAATGCATCACGGCACTCAGGCAAGGACTTGACTTGGGTGACATCGCCTGGGCTCTGTTGAACTCTCGCGAGTTTATGTTCATCCAGTAACCGTTACCCTTTCGTTGTTTACTCATTACTCACTTAACGGACCGATCCGACATGAAAGAACTTCTGAACTCTTTGGCTACACCGACGCGACGACAGTTCGTGGAACGCTGTGCCGCGGCTTCGTTCGGCCTGAGTGTCGTTCCAGCGACACAGCTCGTTGCTGCAGAATCGGTGGATCGGAATCTTGCTGCGTTCGGAAAAGCAAAGAGTGTGATCTGGCTGATGCTCGGTGGTGGCTTAAGCCACATCGACTCGCTGGATCCCAAAGAGGGTAAGGCTAAAGGCCCGGCAAAGACGATTAATACATCGGCAGAGTTCCAGGTCACCGATTTCTTTCCAAGGTTCGCGACAATCGCAGATCGCGTCTGCGTGATCCGCTCGATGGAAGCGAAGATTGGTGTCCACAAGCCGGCTCAATACTTCATGCGGACAGCCTACGAACCTCGCGGTACGATTCTGCACCCCAACCTCGGGGCCTGGGGTTCTCACTATCTCGGACGCAGCAGCAAGACCCTGCCATCAAGTGTGTGCGTCAATCGCCGCTCTGATCAGGGGAACGGCTTTTTCCCCTCCAGCTACGCACCGCTTGCAATTGGAGATCCCAGTCAGGGAATCAGTGACGTCAGATCGATCGGCGGCAAGTCGAAAG
>JAZABE010000734.1:0-9245 GCA_036137535.1 Planctomycetota bacterium
GAGGGATGTTTTAACAGGTAGACCAGCTTTCTTTTTTGGATCGGGGGTCCCCCAATCGGAAGCCAGTAACCCAGAGCCTGGATGTTGTGTTTCTTGAAAATTTGATTCGTATGCTTACGAAAACGAGTCAGCAGGTCTTGCATTCGGTTTTCCGCAGCTACGTAGGTTCGCAGTTCGTATACCGAATCTTGAGTCAGCCGTGCAGGAACCCGAGCCGTGTGATTCTTCCAGGCTGAAATTTTCCCTGGGCGATTCCCCAGGGCGACCTCCACGGGAACCTGGGCAACCCAAGCCAAGTCACTGGAAACCCGGTTACTGGCATCATGGCCACCAATGAAAAGGCGCTGGTCACCAAAAGGAGAAAGGCAAAAGCAACGGGCAGACACGATGGGTCGACTCCCGGGTCGGAACGACTGATTTACCTCTTGAAGCGTATAGGTCCCATCCGATTTCCGAACCGCGTAGACCGCGCCACCATACAAACGACTTCCCCTCCACTGCAATGGATCCTCACCCCGGATGTTTCCCTGGAGCCCGATCAAATGAACCGTTTCGTCGGACTTAGGATCCGTGACCGGGTACATCATATTGTGTGCCGCCAAGGTGTACCCGATGGGTTTGCCAATTTTTCTTGCCATCAAATCCCTGAGAATCACTTCTGAGTTCCGCCGAAATTGACCATTTGCGTCTGGATCCAATCGAATCACTTGACAGTTCGACTGGTCACTCGGAGCCCAGACAAATAACAGTGACTCCCCTGCCCCTTCCGGATGGGGAACAGCGGTCAAGCCCCGCACCCCACCAACGTCGGTATCCACATCCTCACCAAGCTGAATCACCTTTTCCCAGTTCGGTGATTTTCCGTCAATCCGTCGGTAAATGGCATCATCAACCGAAAAAAACAGGGACCCATTGGCTTCGACCATTCCCAGAGGCCGTGATCGGAAACTTCCCTGGATTAAAAACGGAAATTCCGTGTTGCGAGACCAGCGAATCCTGGAGGGAACATCGGGATCATAAGCCCCTGTAATCACACCTGGATTTCCCAGTAACAAAAAAATCTTTTCAGCACCGGTTACCTTATCACGGTACACCTGCAGGTCACGAGGAACCCAGCGAACCCCACCACTCCGAACGCCATGGCGCACCAGCGTGTGGTCCCACTGACCCGATCGATCATTGCGCACCCAGGCTGAAACCGCACCGCCCCGCTCAAATTGGGCACCCGCTGCCATCACCAGCAGATTGGCAGCCTCCGCCAATTTTTTCCCGCGATGGTCGTAAGTAAACGTCACCGACTTGAGAATATTTCCTTTCATGTAACCCAGTCCATGCGGGTTGTTCTTGCCCATATCCAGATCAACTTGCCAACGGTCACCTGGCTTATCGAGCCTGAGCACCTGGGCCGATTGTCGCTGATGATCGGGTGGAATTTCCCAGTGCCAATCCATCCAGTACCCGTTAGCCGCGTAAACTCTCCCTTGGTGAGCTACCAGGTGCATGATCTCGGATCCCCCCGCAAACTGACCACTTGAATCAATGTAACCCGCGTCGAAGCTTTGGATCCAATCCGGTGAAACCTCCAGCTGAGAATCTTCCTGAGCTCCAGCGAATTGCCCATCGACCATCACCATCGCAAAAAGATAGAAGTATTGGCAGAATAGTATTCGTTCCATTGGTTTCAACATCAGAATCGGCAGCCTTCAATTTTAAATCTGAACCCGGACGTTTTCGGGTCCCGGAAAACCCGTGTCGAACAGTGACCCCGGTTTTCTCAAATCAATATTATGAAATGGTTGGAGTCGCAAATCCATTTCCCTAAAACCCCGGACAATTCTAAGAAATTTTCGTTGAAATCAGCATCCCAGGATCGTTGGTCTGGACCAACCCGCGAAACCGTCCCGAACGAATCAGTTCGCGTAAACCACCAGATGCAGCTTTGTCGAGGACAACTTCGAGAGCAACCTTGTTGAAAACCAGAGGAACAGTTTTACCGGGTTTCAAATTCAGCTGCTTTTTGCCGCAGCGCATTCATAACTTGTTCGTATTCTTTCTTCCCGGCCAGGTTCTTCCATTCGTTGGGATCCTTCTGGTGGTCATAAAGTTCTTCCGAACCCTGCTTGTATTGGATGTAGCGAAAGTTTTCAGTCCGAACCGAATAATTTCCCCGGTCAAACATGGTAGTCACCGCCCGCTCCGTTGTTTTCCCGGGTTGAGACAACCAGGGAACCAGGGATTCACCATCCAGTTCTCCGGAAACCTGCATACCGCAATAGTCCACCAGCGTTGGGTAAAGATCAAGTAGACTTACCGGTTGATCACACCTGGCATTCCGGAAAACCCTTTTCCCAAAATTTTTCGCAGGAACGATTACCAGTGGGACTTTCGTGGAACGTTCCCACCCTGTCCATTTACCCCAATGTTGTTTTTCACCGAGATGCCAACCATGATCCGACCACAAAACGACCAAGGTGTTATCAGCCATTGAAGATTTGTCCAAAGCCTCAAGCAAGCGACCGATTTCATGATCAACGTAAGTCACACAAGCCAGGTAGGCTTCGACAGCGGACTGCCACTGCTTGAACCGGACCACGGTCTGGTGACGTCCAGCTGTAACCGGCTCGATAGCCCACTCCTTGCCGATCTCACTGAGGTCTTGCAAGTCGTTTTTCCGGCTTTCAGGTAAACGTGCAGGACTCTTTTGAAATCGATCAAAAAATCGTTTTGGCGCCCAAAGCGGGATGTGGGGTCGATAATAACCAATTGCCAAGAAGAGCGGTTTGTCAGATCCCATCTGAATCTTCTCAATCGCCCAATCCGTGATTTGGGTATCGCCAAAATCACTATCCGGAAGATCAAAAGGCCCCCAGTCAAATGATTCTCCATCGGTTTGACCTGGCTTGCGATCTGACGGCATTCCGTTGAGCGGTAGCACAACCGTGCGGCCCAAGCGATCTTTAAACTCATGCCGGGGTCGATCGGTCCCCTTGGAACCGAGTTCTTCCTTCGTGTACCGGACCTTGTTTTTGGAAAATGGACTCCAACGTTGATTCACAGAAAAAAATTCAGCGAATTCTTTTCTACCCGATCCTGAGTGCAATAGCTTACCCGTTCCCAGGCAAAGATAACCTGCATCGGAAAAAACTTGAGGAAGAATCTTTCCTTGGGGGAAATTATTTTTCAGGGATTGGCCGGATTGATTGGCCCAGACTCCCGTAACCTGAGGTTTACGGCCACTGAAAACGGCGGCACGGGAAGGGTTACAAGCCGGCGCCGCACAGTGGGCATTCGTAAACAGAACTCCCCGCCTGGCCAGCCGATCCATATTCGGGGTTTGTGCCTGGGGATGCCCGCCCAAGCAGCCAATCCAGTCGTTAAGGTCATCCACCGCAATAAAAACCACATTCGGTTTCTGAGCATCTACCGGATTCTGAAGAAAAGAAAAAAAAAGGATTAATCCAGTCAAGCAGCAATTCTTTGTGTACACGAGAAAATCAGGATCTAAGGACATTCGGATCGGAAACGGGGAATCCCCAAGCTTCCAATTTTAAGTTAATTCTTGGAATGACGTAAATCCGTCCCACCTAACCCAATGAAAACAGGGAAACAGACCCCCGAAAATTTCCGCAAGAAACCAAAAACCCCTAACCAATTTGATCCAAATCGGGATCCTACTGTTAAAGCGTCGCAAAGTTTTTTTTCTGGGACCCTTTATTACTGGAAGGAAATCCGAGGGCCCTCTAGAATGGCCGCAGCATCAAACCAGTCATGCTATTCCGAAAACCCCCAGGTACAGGGCGGGCCCAAGAAACCAAGGAAAAATTGAAATGAAGATCAAATTCCCACTGTTGCTTGCTTTGATCATCAACCTCATCGGGACGACAATTGCGTTGGCCGAAGAACGACCGAATATTCTCTGGATCTACCAAGAAGACACTTCTCCCTGGATGGGCTGCTATGGGAGCAAGGTGAACCAGAACTGGACTCCCCGGATTGACCAGATGGCCGCCGATGGCGTTCTTTTTTCCAGAGCCTTTGTCCCATTTCCAGTATGTTCATCTTGTCGTTCTTCCATGATGCTCGGTGCCAATGCAATCCGTTTCGGAGCCCACGAGCATCGGTCACGTCGTGGAAAAACAAAGACGTACTTGCCCAAAGGAATGAAAACCATTACTGAGCTGATGCGGGAAGCAGGTTATTTTACTTTTAATATTGGTAAAACTGACTACAATTTTGCCGAAGCCGGAAACGGAATCTATTCCAAGATCCCTGCGAAGAACAATAAGACCCCATGGCGTGAACGCGGAAAGGGGCAGAATTTTTTTGGTCAAATTCAACTCAAGGGTGGAAAGACCAATACGATTCGCACCCCTCCCCCCAAAAAAACGAACCCCGCCACAGTCACGGTGCCGGCCGATTATCCCCAAAACCAGCTTTACCGGGAAGTGATTGCCCAACACCATGATGCGATTCGCTGCGATGACGTGGTTATCGGTGGGATCCTAGATCGACTTAAAGCGGACGGGTTATCCAATTCAACCATCGTCGTCTACTTTTCAGACCACGGCGCCAACAACCTGGTAAGGCACAAGCAAATGCCAACCGAGGGTGGATTGCATGTCCCTTTTATCATCCAAGGCCCCAAACCGTGGGTCCCCCGTTCCGGTTCGGTTCGAACCGACTTAATCAGCACCCTCGACCTCACCGCCACATCATTGGCTTGGGCTGGTATCGATTTGCCTAAATGGTGCGAAGGGCAGGATCTTTTCGCAAATATTTTCCAACCACGGACCTTCGTCGCCGGCGCCAAGGACCGTCTCGATCATACGATCGACCGGGTGCGCACAATCCGTACCGATCGTTTTCGCTATACACGGAACTTCTTTCTCGACCGTGTTTTTCTGCAGCCTCAGTACCGTGATAACCGACCGTTCCTCAAATCGCTAAGGGATGCCTATGCCGCAGGCACGCTTGCCCCAAAACTGGCAGAAATCTATTTTGGAGAGCGCCCTGCCGAAGAACTTTATGATGTCATCAAGGATCCGGCTCAAATCAACAATCTGGCCAATGAACCCAAGTTCACCAAGATCCTCCAGGAACACCGAGCCATCCTGAGCCAGTGGCTCGCGAAAGGAGATTTGGGCGCGGTCGATGAACCTGATGAAGAGCTGGTCTATAACGGCGAAGAAAAAAAATGGGGGACCGGTGTCAACTATCAATATGAACGAATCCGCAAAGATAGTGATGGTGATGGGCTTTCTGACACTTGGGAAAAAGTAAACCAACGGGACCCGATGGATGGCAAGCTGCTCTTTACCTTCGACTGTGGTGGTTGGCAAACCGAAGGCTGGCAACCCCAGGGTAAAGTCACCAACATTGCCGGCTACCAGGGTTATCTCGATTTTGACCTGTTGAACGGTAATGGATCATTGATTCGCAAAGGGCTTAAACTTGACACCCAAAAAAACCGAGGGGATTTGCTCTTCAATATGCGTAGCACCGTTAACACGCAAGTGAATATTTCAGCCAATGGCAACAATCTAGGACAAATCCAGATGGCAGCCGGACCCGAGTACACGCTGTACCGGCTCGCCCTGAAAAAGAATGCCTGGAAAGGTACCATCACCACGTTAAAATTGGATTTTTCCAGCAAGCCGGGAACCACAGTGGCCATTGACTGGATCCGCACCCAGTGACAAGCAACACGCAATGCCCTTTGTTGAAAAAACCGATCAGCCAGACGTTCGCAAACAAGGCAAGACAGCACCGATAACAACTGCGTCACGAGTTCAAGAGGAATTCACCGGCACGCCAACAGCGTTTCGTTGTTTTAAAATCTCTGTTGTTTTCAAATCTCTTCGTAGTTTTCGACCGTAATCTCGGCTACCACATCTCCCGTATGCTTGGTCCCCAGCGGCTCAAACAGCAACAGGTGGGTTTCCTCTTTAGCGACAGGCCGATGCTCTACTCCCCGGGGAACCGTAAAAAACTCGCCTGGATTGATGATCACTGTTCGATCCCTGAGCTCCAAGCTTAACTGACCTTTCATCACCATAAACAATTCATCTTCGTCGTCATGTTTATGGAAAACGAATTCGCCCTGGACTTTGGCCAACAAAATCTGTTGCCCGTTCAGCTCTCCTATTTTTTTAGGAGACCACTGGTCTGAAAACAAGTTAAACTTTTCTTGTATATTAACCACGTTCATTCAGAATTCCCTCTAATAATGACCGTCGCGTCTGGCAATCCCAGGACAAACTCTATTTTGCCTTCGTGATCGATCGGACCTCAGATCCTTTTTCTTGCGACAACAGTCGTAACGATTCTTTGTAAAGGAATGCATGATCCATGAACGGTTCATAGCTGATGTCCTGCCAACGCACCAAGCCTTTCTCATCAATCAGGAAAGTCCCATGAAGTGGCTGTTTTTCAAAATCATCGTAAGCCCGGTATTTTTTAAAGACATCTAGCCCATGATTGGACATCAAGGGAATTGGCATTTCATCGCCGTAATTATTGATCGATTCCAACAGCTTCCCCGGTTCATCCGTGCTGACCGCGATCATATCAATTCCCGCGTCTTCAAACTTCTTTTTCTGAGGAGCAAAAGCCTGCAACTGCTCCGCGCAATGAAGGCACGATGCGCCTAGGTAAAAAACAACAATCACCGCGCGACCTTTAAAATCTTCCAATTGAAAAGAACCACCATTGGGTCGAGGCAGTTCAAATGCCGGTGCGACTGGAGCCCGCCAGTGAATCGGACCCAGATCATCCAAGTCAGGACGCACACCAATATCGGCTGCCAAGGATTTCTTTTTTCGCCAGTCTCCGTTGTACCCACTTGCTTTGGCAACCTTCTCCAGCCGAATAAACAGTTCAGATCGCATTTCAATTGAACTCGAAATATTTCGCAAATCCTCGAATGCTTTTTTGGCCTCTTCTTTTTTCCCGGCCAAGTCCAATAAGAATGCATATCGGGCAAGAGGGATTACTTCATTTTTCCGGCGGCTGATACTCTTCTTGATCGCTTCCAAGGCAGGATCCTGGTCGCCTTTGAAAAATTGTATTTCCGCAATTAACGTTTCATCTTCACCACCCGCACTTTTAATTTTCTCGTAGGCAACTTTGTAGTCACCCATTTTCAGGGCACGAAATCCCTCCATGGCCTTAACAATTTTTTCGTAAGAACTATATTTGGATCGATGTTTTTTTTCTGCATCGCTCTTCGCTTTATCCAACGCGGCCTTCAACGCCTTTTCTTTCTTGCCTTTGTCCGACTTCTTGTTTTTCTCATCCTTGGCCCACTTGGATTCAAATTCTTTTTTTGCTTTTTCCTGGGCCTCAACCACAGACTCTTTTTCCTTCTTTTTTTCAGCATCAATGATGGTTTGAACTTCAGCCAAATGCTTGTCAGCCTGCTCGGTTTCCCCGTTCATGTATAGAGCGATGCCGAGTGCGCGGAGTCGCTTGCGTTGTTCGTTTTCATCATCCGTGGGTTCCAGGTAAACCGTGTTACACAATGAAATGGTTTGATCCCAAACACCGTACTTGTTTAAAACCTGAAACAGCCGCTCCCGGCCGTACTTGTTACTGCCCCGCTTTTTCAGGGTGTTGTATTTAGGATGGCGAGGCAGTTCGCTCATGTTTTTTGCCAGTTCAATCGCTTTTTGAATCGCACCGATATAGATCAGGTTGCGGATCATCCATTCATTGTTGTGGGCGAAATTGTGAATCTGATCCGGAAGCAAGCGATCCCGCATCATGTGGGCGTGGTCGACCCGCGCGGAAGCCTCTTGTTGCCATACCGCGTCTTCATATCGCTTTAGCCGGGAAAAAATATGCCCCGGCATGTGCCACATGTGGGCAATCCCCGGTGCGGATTGCCCACACAACGCTGCCGACTTAAGTGCTTTTTCAGGTTTCTTGTAGTCCCAAAGGTGAATCCGGAAATGGTGGGCAGGGTGCATGGGTTCCAAGCGAAAGACTTCTTCCATCAGTCCGCTCGTCGCAAGGTAACTCAGAATCGGAATACCAGCACTTCGATTTTCATAGAGCTGAAGTGACAACAACGCCTTACATTCAATATCCTCGGGAAACTCTAGGGCAATGCTTTCCAGGGCCTTGGTGTAGTTTTCAGCCCGTTTTTTCCTGGATTCCTTTTTCTTTGAATCCTCTTTTTTGGCGCCTTCCTTCTCTGGCTTGGGAAGGTAAGCATTCAAGGCATCAATGTACTTCTGCTCGCGTAGAGAAGCTTTTGATTTCCGTTTGACTGCCTCATCAATAAACCCCCGGGCACGCTTCGAATTCCGTTTCGTCGCCAGGGCTGCTCCCCAGTAAGCAATAGCACATTCCGGGTCAAGCGCAGCGGCATGCCGAAAACTTCTTTCCGCTTCGAGGTCCCAAAATCCATAAATCTGTCCAAGACCCTGTTCAACAAATTTTTGAACTTCTGCATTCTTGCTGGTAACCGGAAATTTCACTTTCCCAGTTCCCTTCATCAGGTAGGCACTTTGCCGGGGCCCTGCATTAAAAGCATCACCATGATACGAATGTCCAGCCAAAACCTCTTTTCCCGAACCCTTTTTTACATCCGATTCTTTGGTTTCGTCTGGTTTTGCTGCCGGCTCTTGAGAGGAAGTGTTTTTGGATTCCTGGGCCAACCCAATAGGCGAAGTCCAACAAGCGAAAACAAGAGCAGCGGAACAAAGTAACTTGGGCATACAATTTCAGTGGGTAAAGAGCAAACGTTTCTTTTTATTGAAACACGAAAAACCGGGTCTCGAAAGTAGAATGACCGGTTCCGTTGGAAAAATTGCTGTAGAAACTGGTCCTAAATTCGAAACCGTAACGATTATCCGTTACAATTCGTCCATTGCAGACCGTTCGCGTCACACTCTCCTCGCGCCCCTGTTCCTCCAAAGACAATGATTACCCGTAAACTCTTATTGACGATCACCCTCACTCCTTTTGTTTCACTTCCAGCTTTTTCACAGGAAAAACCTGTTGAAACCAAAACCGAGTTAAACACAGTCAAACAAAAAGCAAGTTACCTGGTTGGATTTGACATCGGTGAGGATGTGCTTCGGCGGGAACTGGACGTTGATTACGAGACTCTTATCCAGGGGTTCCTCGATGCAGTCAAAAAGAAAAGTCCACCATTAAGCAAGGCCGAAATGGAATCCATAATGCAGGCCTTTGAAAAGCAAGTCGCAGAAAAAGCAAATGCAAAATGGAAAATACTTTCC
>JAZABE010000735.1:0-2089 GCA_036137535.1 Planctomycetota bacterium
AAAGTCTCTACTAGTTCTTCGAGTTTTGCTGGGAAAGATTCGGACACAACAGATCGCTTGCCAGGTGCACGGTCATCCAACGTACCAACGTACGTCACGGAATGGAAGAATTCTACTTTATCCCAAAGGGCCAGAAGTCAACAGGACGGGTAAATTCCAGAAAACTGGCCTTCAGCCCGTTCAATCCCAGCTTGGGAGGTTCTCTAAAACCTGTGATTCGGTAAAATCAATTTCTTACGGGCTGTGGCGTAGTCTGGTAGCGCGTTGCACTGGGGGTGCAAAGGTCGCTGGTTCGAATCCAGTCAGCCCGACTTTTTAACCAAGAACAAAGGGTTTCCGTGGCTCACGGAAACCCTTTGTTCTTGCCATCGGCAAAGCCAGTTTGCTCGGAATGCTACTCTGTTTCCACGACTGAAACCAGAACTTCGCCCGAATTGTCATCCAAACCACCTGGTGATTCGTTGAGGCGAAAATAAAGTCTGCCGGGTTTTGAAAATTTCAGCTTTTGGGATAAACCAATGCCGAACGTCTGCTCAAAATCAATCTGTTCGTTTGGGTCTTCTGGCTTAAGAACAACCATTAGCTTACCCAGTCGATTGCCACGGTAATATTCCAGGGAAAGTCCATTGGGCTCACAGGGCCACGCAGTTCTTTTCCCCTCTATCAGGGACTCCCGAATCACGAACCGTCCCTTGGACCGAATCCAATAGTTCTTGCCAGCCTCGACACTGATCCCCGAATTTTGCCAACTTTTTTGAGTTGAAATTCGCCGGACCGATTCCGTTTCCTGCTTTGCCTCATCATACCAGACCCGGGTCATTTCAGCATTGACGTTGTAATCCAAATCATTCAGGTAAGCCGCCCATTGCTCTCCCATGCGTTTCTCCTGCCCAGCAAACAACTGGTCAAACAACTGGTTCAAATCCGTTTTGGAACGGATGGCGTCGGGCAATGATCTGAATTTCTCGCGATAGTCAGGATGAGAATCCAGAAAAGCAGTCGCCGCCCAAACCCAGGCATAGGGTTCGACCTGCAAAAACGACACCTTGTTGAGACTTCTAATCTCGGGGATCGTTAGTTGCCTTCCCTTGAAAAGATCATCTTTAATGGTTTTGGTCCGCCCCCAGTACGGAGCCTCATCTCGATGCTTGATGGTGGTCCGTGTTTCAAGTTGTCCCTTCGTCCATCGATGGCTTGCAAACAACTCAGCGACACCTTCATTGAACCAGGGCGGAATTTGTGCACCCAATTTTGAAAAAAGAAAAACATGGCTTCCCTCGTGGAGCATCAATTGCCGGCGCATGTAAACGCTGGGCTGTTCGTACATCCAAAAGGTTTTGGTGCCAAAAGTATAACCATTTTTGAAATCGGGCATCCCTTGAGGAATCACGCCGGCCCGTTTGAACCGGGCCATGTCCTGCATCAGAAATCCAGTCGCATGAAAGGCCTCTACGGTTTTGACAGAAAAATATTCAGCCCACTGCTTGACCCCCTGGTCAAACACTTCCCCCAACTCATCGACCTCTTTCGACAATGGCAAATCGGTGAAAAGTGTCAAATGCTGACTGGTTACCTTGCGAATCCGATTGGCTTTAAGCCTTCCTTCATCAACTTTCAAACCGATACTTGGATCATCGAGTAACTGGGAAAACCCAGCAGTTTGCAAAGAACTCAACCAGAAAAAAACGATCAGTAACCTGTTCACGATTCCTTCCCAAAAAGACTAGGCAATTCTAGGCAATTTACCGGCAACGACAAATGACGGTTCACAACGGCAATTCAGCCTCCGCCGGAATCTATTACGGGAAAATAAACAATTTCCCTTGACCTGGAATCTTTTCCCGCGCGGATTCGGTTTAGAAAATATTAAGTTGATCCTTCGCTTCATCCGTCATCATGTCCTGCGTCCAAGGCGGATTCATCACGACTTTCACATCAACCTCTTCAACTTGGGGAAGCGACAAAACAGCTTGCCGGCTACCACTGACCAATTGTGGGCCCGCGGGACACATTGGACTGGTCATTGTCATCTCCACCTCAACGTCATATTTTTCATCCTCACGTTGAACCAGATTAACGGTATAGATAA
>JAZABE010000736.1:0-3274 GCA_036137535.1 Planctomycetota bacterium
GGATTGACCAGCCCCCCAGGCAGTGGTAACCCTTTTGGCCAAAGAGGCAGAGGACTCTCTGGACAAAAAGGGGCACTAAAGGGAAGCCGTGGCCAAAATGCCAGGGGATTACCCGGTTCGATGAAAACTCCAGCTGGTGACGCGCCAGTCGTCTTTGGTGGTGACCCAGATCGCACCCCATCTCCTTACGCCCGGACCCCGGATGATGAACGGATGCAACTCGACTCGGACCCTGCCGGGCGAGTGGCCAATGGGAAAAGTCGCTTTAAGGGTGGGGGAGTCGAGCCTTTTTCCGAGTCCAATCGCCCCGCTGTTGCCCACGGGCTTCCGAGTAGCTCCCGCAACGAGTTGGATGGAAGTTCGACCAAGATCAAATCGAAAGTCAATCATCCTAACATTGACCCGTTTGCCGAATTGGGCAGGACACCTTCGAACTCCAACGCAGCCACGAACTCCAACCCAGCCAAAACTTCGGCTTCATCCACAACAGCGAATCCACCTGTGGGATTCAATGATAAAGCACCTGAACGGAAACTAACCTCCGACTACAAACCACCCGTGATCCTCAATAAGTTGGATGACACTACCCGAAAAGCGGACATCATCAATCCGGCCTCATCCACCCCCCCGGAAAATTCAAACCAAATGACGATTTTACTTGCGATTGGTGTTGTCGCGATATTGATCCTGGTGATGATCGCACTACTGGTCGTCGTGCTGATCAAAGCTAAGCCGGTTAAGCCAAGCCGCAGCTATTTCTAGGATTTCCGAACCTCGATGTCGATCGACGCCGCTATTGGCATTCATCCTTTTCAAGCACTCCGCGCCAAAGGGCTGGAGCTTTCCGCGGCAAGGTAAAATCGTGTTTACCATTCCATCTGTTGTAACGATTTAGAGTTGGACCCAAACCGCCCATCCGCTGCTAACCGCTCCCATGAAACGACTCATGGTTTCAAACATTGGTCCTGCGCCGTGAGTTGGAGATCTGCCCTGGAAGTCACACTGTTGGTCCTACTTTTCTACTGGTTTTCTCCGGGGGGGGTCCCAGGTGTCAACGAACCCCATTATCTCTGCAAAGCAAAAAACTTCTGGAATGCAGAGTTCTGCAAAGGCGATTTTTTCCTCGAGTCGGCCAATGCTCATTACGTTTTCTATTTCACTCTAGGATTGCTCACCAAGTACTTTTCATTGCACAACTCGGCTGTCATTGGTCGATTGATCTGCTGGGTCGCAATTGCATTGGGCTGGAGAATTCTTTGCCACGCGATTTTCGGGACACATTTTTGGTCAGTTCTAGCAGCCGGGGTCAGTTTACTTGGTTTGAATTATTGTCATTTCGCGGGGGAATGGTTGATCGGCGGTGCCGAAGCCAAGTGTATTGCTTATGGATTATTGTTTGCGGGGTTAGGTTACCTCGTGCAGCAAAAATGGTATCCGGTTTGGATCCTATTCGGAATCTCTGCCGCCTTTCATGTATTGATTGGCGGCTGGGGAGTCATCGCTGGATTGACTTCTTTGATTTATTGCCGTGCCTGGCGGATTGGACGGAAAAGACTCGCCATGTCCCTGCTGACCGGATTTCTTTTTTCCTTACTGGGCCTGTTGCCCGCGTTAGCGATGACGCTCGGGCAAGATTCCATGGTGATGAAAAACGCCAATGAAATCTACACCTTTGAACGAATCGCCCATCACTTAGTTTTTTCTCACATCTATCAAGGGAATCCGGCTCGACTGATTCTTTTTATCACGGCAACCCTCATCTGGCTGACACTTGTCTGGACCTGCTGGAGCAACCGGCAATATCGTGTCCTCAGTTCTTTCATTCTCGGAACACTGATCATCGCCTGCTTGGCACCGGCCATTGAATACTACGCCCTCTCCTCCGGTAATCTTCCGTTGGCTGCGAACCTACTGCGATTTTATTGGTTCCGCCTTTCAGACGTCATGGTACCAACTGGAGTCGGGATTGGCATGGCCCTCCTCTGTCGAACCTTTTTAGTAATCCGGTATGAGTTTGGCGCGGTCATGATTTCCATTTTTAGTTGTTTGCTGGTTGGGCACGTTATCTGGAACGGAGTTCATCATGCCATCTCAAAACGATCCCAAGCCGATGAGCTAACTTTAGTTTCTTTTGACCAACAGATCGATCTCAACCGAAAACTAGTACGAGATTGGATTGACGCTTGTGTTTGGATTCGAAACCGGACCGAACCCAATGCCAGATTCATTACACCCCGCAGTCAATCAACATTCAAATGGTATGCTCACAGAAGTGAAGTGGTCTCCTGGAAAGATGTCCCCCAGGACCCGCTCGGCATCGTTGAATGGAAAAGACGTTTTGAACGGGTATTCGACCGACATACATTTCGCCTTGGTCATGCAACCTTGGACGCCGAACGCAATTTACTCCAGCTCTCAAAGGAATTTAATGCCCAATACCTTGTAATTGAGCGTCGACATGTTCGACAACGTAAAGCCGATCTGGAATTCCGTTTCCGTTACCAGCAATATTGTTTGGGCAACTCGGATGCCAAACATCCTTTTCAGAAACCGCTTTGCTTACAACAAGTTTACCCGGATAAATCGTGTTCAGCGGAAACCCAAAAAGAATCAAGTTATCTTGTTTACCAAATCAAGATTCCTAAAAATTATGAGTCCCAAGTCGCTGAGCTGGATGCCATGCTAAGCTGGTATGAAAAACTCGATCAGGAACTTCTGTCTCAACAAACTATTCGGAACGACAAGGATCGGATGCTCAAAACCAAGGCCGTTGATGACCAACAAAAATAATAACGATCTGCCGACGTTGGTTAACGATTTTGAGACAGTGTGTAGCCAAGCAAGAAAAAACAAAGCCGCGGATAAAACCGCGGCGTTGTTACGTTTGCTCAGATTCTGAATGAACGGTGGCCTACGCCATGTCTTTCAAAGCCTTGAGAGGTCGAACCTTAACGGCACGACTTGCTGGTTTTGGATCTGCCCATACCATTTCGCCTGTACCGGGATTGCGAACTTGACGCCTTGGCTTTGCCGGAACGTCTTTGACATAAATTTTGCATAATCCTGGAACGGTGTACGATCCCGAGCCGTTGCTCGAAACAGCGTCCTGAATTTGTGCAGTCATTGCATCCAAAACCGCGATAATGTCTTTTTTCGACAATTCCGTCTTGTCTGCTAACCCATTAATGATTTGCGTCTTGGTGAGGGGTTTCCCATCGGCTCTCGCCATAATTGCTGTCCTCCCTGAGAGGTTGGTTGCCACGAAGTAATAAAC
>JAZABE010000737.1:0-1707 GCA_036137535.1 Planctomycetota bacterium
GCTTTGACGCCAGATCGCTCCCCAGGCTGGTTCTGCTTTTTCAGTGGCCCACTGAAATGCCGATTCAAATCCGCTAGTCACCGCTGCAATCAAAAAAACCGGGCGATGCTCGCCAATGGTACCCAAAGCAAAAACCTCAGCTGGAAACGAAGATAGTCAGCCCATTGTAAAAGATTTAGTTTTGAGTTGGATGGGGTAACCTTGACCAGAACATCTCTTCACCGTCGATATTTAAAAACCAACTCTCACCGGTAGAGGTGTCCAGGAGGAAGAGATTGTTGCCGACAGATGCCATCTGGAATTTCCCGACGGGTTGAGAGTTGCCATTGCTGGGAGTCGGCATTAAGCCTGAGGGTGCGGATCCAGTTGCGGGTCGGCTTCCAGGAGCGGTTGGCTGAACCCGGGGTGGGCGTGTTTCGGCCGTTTTATTGGCGGAACCGGATTCTGATTTGGCTTCTCTGGGGGAGGGGGTGCGAGGTTGACTGTTTGGTTTCTTGGAAAGTCCGGTAGTATCAGTCGATTGGACGTCGAGTGTCGTGAGTAATCTTTGAATGCCTTCCATGTGTTTGGCTGCACCTTTGGCAGTGATCGAGTTTCGATTCGGGTCTAGACGAAGTTCCAGGTTAAGCAGTTTTCCGACGCGAGAAATTCTCTCGTAAAGGTCCCCCGCTCTCTGATGTTTGACGACGAATTCCCGGGTTACGATTTCATCCTGGTTTTGGCTGGAAACCGGGTCTTTGAGGGCAATGTAGATGGGTTTGTTGATTTTGTTTTGATCCAAGGAAGATTTGATATTGTTGAACAGCGAATTGACCATGGGATACTTGACGTTCTTGGCGACTTGGATGACCACGCCCTCCAGATCCTTCTGAGCGCTGAATTCCCGGTTGAGCAGTTGGGGAACTTTGGGGGAGTTGGTGTCGCTGAAGATCACCTCTTTTTGGTCTTTGCCAAGAAATTCTACGGTAGATTTTTTTTCGGGATCTAAAGTCAATGTGAAGGTAACCGTTCGCTCGAGGTCAACGGAATCTATGGTTTTCTTTTCAGGTATGTTTGGATCAACCGGTTTTTCAACAGTGGGGCCTTGGCCGTTGGGATCCTGGATGGGGGTCAGTTCTTGATCCTGCGAGTTCAAGCTGAAGCCCAAGGGAGACGTGATCATTAAACCGACAAGGAATCGTTGGAAAGAAATAGGGGGGATCATGACTGGTTATCCAAAACGGGTTGGGGCAACAGTGAGTCCGGGAACAGGGCCTGGAAACTAGCTTACAGGATAGCCTTATTGGTCCAATCAGGCGATTGGAATGGGTTTAACCAGGCGGGGAATTCAAGAGAAATATAAAAAATGGCAATAAAAAAACCCCTCATGGTCAAATGAGGGGCAAGATGATTTTGTTTGCTGGAATCACTATTTTGCTTTTTTGGGGCGATTGAATCCGATGGTGGATAGCGCCTTGTAAACTTCCTCCAAAGTTTTCTCGCCAAAGTTGGATATGCTCAGCAAATCGTCAGGAGTCGTTCCTAGAAGATCGCGAACCGTAAAAATACCTTTTTCTTCGAGGCAAATCGTGGTTCGCACGGAAAGCCCCAATTCCGCGGGACTCATTTCCAGTTTTTGCTGACGCTCACGTTGTTGTTCTTCAGCTTCACTGAGCGGAACACGGGTCACTGCCATGACAATCCCTCCCTGGGTTTCGAGGACTAAAG
>JAZABE010000738.1:0-1642 GCA_036137535.1 Planctomycetota bacterium
GTTTATTTTTCAGATGACTGTTTTTTAGACATCTGTTTTGCAACTTGTTCTGCTTCTTTGATCACTCTCATGATATTACCACTCATGATCTTGTGAATATCATTTTTGGAGTAACCCCGGTTGAGTAATTCCTGGGTAATCACCGGATAAGTGGAAACATCTTCGAGTTGTTTTGGCAGGGTTGAAACCCCGTCATAATCCGATCCGATTCCGACGCAGTTCACACCGGCAATCTTTACGATGTGATCAATGTGATCAACCAGATCATGAACGGTTCCAGGTAAAACCGGGTTCGCTTTTCTCCATTTTAAACTTTCGCGTCGGTAGTCTTCTTCTTTTGGGAATTTTGCTCTAAGTCGTCGGGTGACGTCAAACATAGTTGACATTCGTCGGGCTGATTCTGGTTCAATAAATCCCGAAAAAAAATTGACCATCACAACGCCTTGGTTCTTTCGGGTTAATTTTAAAACATCATCGGGGACATTTCGGACGTGGTTGGCGATGGCTCTTGCAGATGAGTGGGAAAAAATAATTGGGGCTTTAGAGATGGCGATAGCAGCTTTCATGGTATCAGGGGAGACGTGAGACAAGTCAACCAACATTCCCAACCGGTTCATTTCACGAACAATTTCTTCGCCGAAGAGCGACAGGCCACCGTGCCTGGGTTCATCCGTTGCAGAGTCGGCCCAGTCCAGTGTGTCTGAATGGGTTAACGTCATGTACCGGGCTCCCATGTTAAACAGTCGACGCAGGTTTTGAATTGAATTCTCGATGGAGTGTCCACCTTCGACTCCAATCAAGGATGCAATTTTTCCCTTTTGTCGGCTCTCAATAATTTCTTGATAAGTTAGGGCGAGTTGAAAGGTTGCGGGATAATGCTCCACCATTTTTTTAACCAGGTCGATTTGTTGAACAGTATCACTTAATGCAGTTCCTTTTTTGATGGTGCTAGTGGGAACATACACTGACCAGAATTGCGCACCGACATTCCCCTTTCGAAGTCGCCCAATATCGGTGTGGAGGGTGGGCTGTTCCTTGCCGATATCGATTTTTTTGAAGGATGACGAACCTTTGGTACGGAGGGCCCATGGGAGGTCGTTGTGTCCATCGAAAACAAATCCCTGATAATGGATTTCAAGTGCTTTTTGGGTGACCACGACGTCTTCTTTGTGTTGTTTTTTTTCCTGTGGATCTGCGCGCACTGTGAAAATCAGCACTAAAAGAGTTGTCAGCGATACAATACGGAACATGGGAAACTCGTTGTAAAGGCGAAGTCATCGAGAGAAAGGTTCGACCCGATTTTACTCCCCTGTCGGTTTTAGTAAAACTCAGGCATTCCAACAAAAATCAGGTTGTTTTCGGATCGGTCAGCTATGTTATACTTTGGGCGTAGGAGAGTTACCGACTCGCATTAAATACAGACGATTTTTATTGGGGAAAACCATGGCAATTACATCAAGAACGGAAGGTGACGCGATTGTTGCCGGTTTTGAAGAGGAAAAAATGCTTGATGAGGCTGTGATCAACGAGGTCGGAGACGAACTGGGGCAATTAGTCAACGAGAATGAAGGCGGCAAGCTTCTGGTTGATTTCGACAACATCACCTTCATGTCCTCTTCAATGATTGGAAAAATTGTTTTTC
>JAZABE010000739.1:0-1465 GCA_036137535.1 Planctomycetota bacterium
CTAAGGTCACTTCCCTCCCAAATTTTCTCTAGCGTACAGGCCAACTGTTGAAACGTATTTTTTTGCTTCTGGTTTTGCCCCTGCTATTCGCCAGCTGTCGACCCGAAAAATCGATCGAAGTTTCGATTCACCAAAAACCCAAGGATGTGATGATGGTTGGCATTACCGTCCGCGGTGAGACAACTTGGACCATCAAACTCGTTAATGAACGGCAAAAAGTCATGGATGCCGAGACGGACGTTTATGATTTTGCTTCTTCGTTTGATTTTTCAAAAGACCCTTCGGACCCTCAATGGGCTATTCCATCTACCTGGAAAAAACTGGAGTTGCAACGACAATTTCGCCATGCCACCTTTGAAATCCAGGACGACCAGGATGAATCCAAACGATCCCAGGTGATCGTATCAAAACTTTCAATGGGAAAACGGCCCACCTCATCTGAAGAGTCAATTGTAGAAAACATTAACCGCTGGCGAAAGCAAATGGATGTAGACCCTGTCATCAACTACAGCGTCCAAACAAACGGTAAAGAAATCCAAGTCAGCTCTGTCGACCTAGTGATTCCATTTATGAAACAGGTCCAAGTCGATGGCCAGGTGATGTATTTTGAAAAAATCGAAGGCACCAAGCCCAAGGCACCATCGGCAGCTCCATTTATGAGTCAAATGTCAGAACTGGGAATGCATGGTGACCTTGCTAAAATCATGTCCAGTTCGAAACCCGACAATCAACCCGAAGTGAACCTTCCCTTCGACTACACCGTCCCAGAAACTTGGACCCAAGCCAAGCCAAGTTCGATCTCCGTTCTGAAATTCAACGTTGGTACGGAAGATCCCCCAACCCAGGTTTCCGTCAGTACTTTTTCGGCACCAGCGGTTAACTGGGAAAGCACGGTCACTATGTGGCAAGGGCAACTCAAAGTCCCGAAAACTCAAGGGGAAGACCTGTCCAAAATCACCCAACGGATTTCCAATGACCAGGTCGAGGGAAAGTTCATATTGATCAGTGGGGACAAAGAAAAAAAGGGCACCTCGTTACTCGGTGCCATGATAGAAAACAACGGGAAGTGGTTTTTCAAAATGCAGGGATCCACTGAAACCGTCAATAAAGAGCAAGCCAACTTTGAAGCTTTTGTCAAATCAATTAAGTTTCGCTCCAATAAAAAATCCAACAATCAGTAATGAGATAAATGGCAAACGAACTTTTATCCAGCGGGGCGAATCGAACGTCATTAGCTTGGAATTTCCTGACCAAATTTTCATCGTTAAAAATTACGGTAGTGCTTTTTGCACTTTCCATTTTTTTGGTGCTCATCGGAACCTTGGCCCAAGCTACCGAAGGGCTTTGGACAGTCATTAACCAGTACTTTCGTTCGTTTGTAGTATTCATTCCTCTGAAAGCCTTTGTTCCGCCTGCCTGGCTACCCGACGGCAATTTTCAGGAGTACCTGCGGACCGCACCCTTT
>JAZABE010000740.1:0-1195 GCA_036137535.1 Planctomycetota bacterium
GGGCAGGGAGTGAAAACAGAGTTACTACCAAAATGGACGAGTAGAGCATGCCGAAAAGGATGTCGAAGCGGCGGTTGCAGTTCAAGCCCTTGGGCGATGTCGTTTGCAAAAGATGCGTGTTTGCGCCACTGTCCGCAGAACACTTGGGCCAAGTCCCGGGATTAAAAACGAAAATATGACCCATTTACAAAGAACCCCCATTCTGAATTCCTATGCAATTGGATACACGGCTGCGTTGATAATTTGTGTCTTTTTTGTGGCATCGGGTGCGTTCGGGGTACCCGAGAACAAACCGTCAGAAATGCCCTCCGCCAAGCCAGAGTCTGTCGATATGACTACAGAAGGGCTGCGTCGAATGGACTCAGCGATTCAAGAACAAGTCACCGCCGGACATATTCAAGGAGCAGTGACTGTAGTGGCTCGGCGGGGAATGGTGGTCCATTTTTCATCGCACGGGCAAATGGATGTGAAGAAAAAGAGGCCGATGGAGCATGATGCAATTTACCGCATGGCATCCTCGTCGAAAGCGGTGCTGGGTGTAGCGGCAATGATCTTGATTGAAGAAGGCAAAATGCAACCAAACGATCCGGTTTCCAAATACATCCCGGCCTTCGCCAATGTGAAAGTGGTCGAACTTATTGATGCGAATTACAAGGAGGCCAAGTCGGCTTCTGCGAAACCGAAGAAAAAATTCAAAACTGACGTTCCGAAATACAGACTTGTGCCGGCGGAGACCCCGGTGACAATTCACCATTTGCTCACACATACCTCCGGGATTATGAGCGGGGGGTACGGTCATGCTGTGAATCCTGTTAAACGAACAGCCGAGGATACTCTTGCCACTTATGCGACAAGGATCGCAAAAGTGCCATTGGACTTTCAACCCGGTACACGCTGGAGCTACAGCCCTCGCACGGGATTGGATGTGGTTGCACGGGTCATCGAGATTATTTCCGGAACCTCGTATGACAGATTCCTCCGGGAAAGAATTTTTGAACCGTTAAAAATGAACAGTACCTATTTCAATCTACCGGAAACATTGGAGACCAAAAGAGTCGTTCTGAATGCGGATTGGGCGAAGGCGAAAGGCTGGGGGAGGAGAACCAACTATTACTCCGCTTCGGGTGGCCTTTCGAGTACTGCAGAAGACTTCCTGCATTTTCAGCAAATGCTGTTAAACGGAGGAGTACTGTTT
>JAZABE010000741.1:0-3992 GCA_036137535.1 Planctomycetota bacterium
GAGGTCAGACCGGAGCGTTTCCGGTTGGCTCCAGTCACGGAGGACGGCAATGTTCCCTTTGGGATCAATGATGAATTCAGAATTGGGGCGGTTCCCCATGGCGTGCTTCAGTTCATTGTTCATGTTGTCGCATAACCAGGGGATGGTGTTCCCGAGTTCTTTGTAAGCCTGTTTAATATGAGCCAGGCGTTCTTCTATCGTGAACGGGGCAACATAAGATTTTGTACCACCTTCGGGGTGAGCCAAGGCCTTGTAGATGAAAAAGAACTTAACGCCTTTAGCCGAATAGTCTTTCTTGATTGCCTCCAAACTGGGGACGTTGCGCAGGAATGGAGGTCAGGTCAAACAGCCGAAACTCAAGACGGTGTAACTGCCTTTCAAAGAAGCGGTATTAAATTCTTTCCCTTGATCGTCGAAGATCTTGATCCCGGGGATTGGTGATCCAACTTTGAGACCAATTCGGTTCAGTGCCTCAGAACCACCGGTTCCAGGTCCCCCTTTTCCTTTTTGTTTTCCTCCAAATCGGGGATTAGACCGGTTTGGTGGTTGCCCGTAGCTGAGATTTGCTATCAAAAGGGACAGAAACGCGGCGCAAAAGCCCAGGTGGATTGCACGACTCTTCATTTTCAAATTCCAAGATTTCAAGGGTGAACCGGTGAGGCGAAAAAGATGACCCTATGCTACCACGAAACAGAGGCAATTACCTCCCAAGGTAGACGGTGTCAGTTACATATTTCGTGGCAGTTTCTTCAGAAATCAGGCCATCGAGAAAGAGCCTCTTAATGGATTCATCGAGCAAGATCATCCCAAATTTTCCTCCCGTCTGGATACTGTTATCAATGGTTTCCAGTTTTCCCAGTCGAATGCCACTGGACACGGGTGCGGTGTTGATGAGGACTTCAATGGCTAACTCCCGTTTGCAACCGGAATGACTGCTAGGTAGCAGGTGTTGGCTGACAACCGCTCGTAAACTCAGTGCCAGTTGAGCCCGGATTTCGTTTTGCATATTCGCTTCAAAGAGATCAGTGTAACGGGACAATGCTCCTTTGGCATCTCGAGCGTGCAACGTTGCCAGTACCAAGTGTCCAGTCTCGGCTGCACTTAATGCAATTTGTGCCGTTTCCCGGTCTCGGATCTCTCCGACCAAGATGATGTCCGGGTCTTGCCGTAGTCCGTATTTTAGACCGTCTGCGAAAGACGAAACATCCTTACCAACTTCTCGTTGGGTAATAACCGAAGATTTGCTTCCCGTGGTTTGAGATTTAAACAGGTACTCGATAGGTTCTTCGATTGTGATGATTCGGTATCCCCCCATTTTAATGAAAGCTTCGATGAGCATGGCCAGCGAGGTTGATTTTCCGGAACCCGCAACGCCGGAAAAAAGGATGATGCCATTTCGAAATGAGGTTAATTTGTCAGCCAATTCGTAAGGAAAATTGGCCCAACTGAAATCCGGTATCTGGTTCGGGATGATACGAAAGCAAGCTCCGATTTGACTTCCACTGAAGAAATAATTGGCACGGAATCGAAGAGATGAATGTTTCCCTGTTGATTCTGATTCGTTTTTGATTTCAAGGGCGAAATCTAGGTTTTTTTCCTTGTTGAATTTGCCCGTGTGTTCCGGAGGGCAGGAGTCCAGCAGTAAGTGTTGGGTCTCATTTTCACTGAGGACTTCAAAAGGGAGTTCAACAAGATCGCCGTGTTTACGGATAATCGGTTTGGAACCTGCAACGATATGCAGATCAGATGCCTCTTCTTTTACGGCGGCAATGAGCCATTCTTTCAGTGTTGCTTGCAACCTTATCTCCATCACTTTCGTTGATCTAAAGCGACCGATCCTGTAGGGTTCGGCCAGGTGTTTCAGCGATGGCGAACAGTTTCCCTTTCTTGGGGGGATTCGGACCGCCTATAAGTTTAACAGGACAAGAACGGTTTTGTTCTGCCTAATTCCCGCCTTCAATTGCAGGGAACAGCTCAGGACCTGATGTAAGACCTAGTTTTTGTTATCCGAACTGGTTGCCGCGATTGATGGGCAGACAGCCTAGAACTCTGCTCCGGTCGCGGGAACACCCAGAGTTGGTGAAAATCAAGGTCTTCCCAGACCGGCGTAGACCGTATCTTCGGTGACGACTTTGTCCATATAGATATCGTGAGGGGCTGTTAAGATTTCCTCAAACAGCTGGCATTCGTAGCAAAGTGCAATCAAGTTGCAGTCAGCCCTGACCTTTTCCATCAATCGGTCGTAGTACCCTTGACCGTTTCCCATACGACCCCCTTTTCGGTCAAAGCCAACTCCGGGGACCATGACAAGATCAAGCTCTTCCGGTGCAACCTCTTTGTCGGGGTTTCCCCAGAGCTCTTTGGGAGGTTCAAGGATATTCCACTTGCCCACTACCATTTCCTCAAGACTTTCCATTTTCCAGAGCCCCAGTTTGTTTTCTCCGTTTTCATCTTCTGTGCAGTAAGGAACGATGATCGTTTTTTCTTTCTTGTTAACTTCTGCGATAAGCTGGTCTTTGGTGCGGGTTTCGCTGCGACAATGGAGATACCACATGACGGTTTCTGCGGACCTGTATTCATCGAGTTCCATAAACCT
Organism: Planctomycetota bacterium; assembly: GCA_036137535.1. Classification (GTDB taxonomy): domain Bacteria; phylum Planctomycetota; class Planctomycetia; order Pirellulales; family Pirellulaceae; genus JABAAE01. Next base: position 2,597 of record JAZABE010000741.1, read on the forward strand.
TTCGACAGCCTTCTGGCTGACTTCTTTTTTGTTTTCTTGGGCTGCACGGCGATCATAGGCTTCTCGTCGCATTTCCGATTTTTTTTCGAGGATAACTTCCAGTTCCGTGGTTGTCATGGGATGGTTCCTTCTAGCAATGAATTGCAAATTTTTCTTGCCGGCACGCTGCAATTGGTTCAATTGGGTTGGGAGGAAGCAAGCGAATGGCCGTGACTCCCTCTTTTTAATTGACTGGACCGAGGGTTGATCAGTAAGGGCTTTGTCTGTGCGTCGCCGATCTTGCTGGATTCAGGATGCTCAGGCACCGCCTGATAATAATCTATCAGAAGATTCAGTGATCGTGAATCGTCCCCACAGTTAGCCCTTAACGATTAGAGACAAGGACGGTGCCGTTTAATTTTCAGGCGGTTCGGGTTTTTTCTCAATAAATTTTCTCGCTGAACCATTGGTTGTCTTGTTCTCAATGTTGAATTGTCCAAAATGTTCTTTTCGAGATTAGAAAGGGACCGATGACCGCGATTATTGATGATACCTATGCAGAAGCATTTCGAAGTCTCTACACGGAATTTCTGGTAACTGCCAAGAACAGGAAATGGCTAGAGCATGCTGTGAATGCTGCAACGGGCAATGCTTCGAGCACCATTCTTTGTGATTGTGAAGCTGGGGTAGATCGTTTTGTAGGGCCGGGTGGTGATGAAACGTATGAAACTCCCGATGGTCGCCCTGGGGTTATTATCCAATTGCATGTTCCCCGGTTTTGGAAAGATCGTGCGTCAAAATTAGAACGTGCAGCCCTGGTCCGGATCAGTCAAAACATTTTGACTTGTCCAACTACCAGCTGTTTTAACTTGGTAGAGAGTGAAGATTATTTTCACATGGGGCGTAAAGTTGCCTATTTTGGTAACGGTTACCAGAAGCGAATTGAACGATACGGGCGAAAAATGTGGTGGATTCCGACCTTGGGTGGCGAATTTGTTCTTGATCGAAGGCTGGGGTATCGAAGTGGCCTCATGGGAGGCAACCTTTGGTTTTTTGGGGAAACGGAAGAAGCAGCTCTTGATGCGGCAGAACTCGCAGCGGCGGCGGTTAAGTCAACGCCTGGTGTCGTTTTGACGTTTCCTGGTGGCGTTGCGGCAAGCGGCTCCAAGGCGGGGAGTCGCTACAGTTTTTCCATCGCGAGTACCTACGAAAAGTATTGTCCACAATTAAAAGACCAGGTTGAATCGGGGTTGCCTGAGGGAGTCAACAGCGTGATGGAGATTATCATCAATGGGCAAGACATGTCCTCCATAATTTCGGCTACGCAAAATGCAATCCAAGCTTCGCAATCCGTTGAAAGATTGACCATGATATCCGCCGGGAATTACAACGGAAAACTTGGAAAGAGTTTCATTTA
>JAZABE010000742.1:0-4507 GCA_036137535.1 Planctomycetota bacterium
AGCGGTCGACTTGGAACCGTGTGCCGCCGAATCCGTGACACTGGACGTGCCAGGCACCACTAACGGCCCGGAGGCATTGTCCTCCACGATGGATTTCAGTTCTTCACCATCCAGAGATTCTATTTCGATCAATCGCTCGGTCAACGCGACAAGCGAGTCTTTGCGAACCTCGAGGATCTGTCGCACTTTTTCGATCGATTCCTCGATCAACCGACGCACTTCTTCATCGATTTCACGCTGGGTCTTTTCGCTAACCGTTCGCCCGGACTCATCGCTGCCAGCAGCCAGAAAAGCTGATCGGTTGGATTCCTTGTAATTGACTCGCCCCAATCGGCTCATGCCATACTCCATGACCATCGCCCTAGCAATATCGGTTGCTCTTTCCAGATCGTTTTGTGCGCCAGTCGAAATATCTTTGAATATCAGCTCCTCGGCCATTGTTCCCGCAAGCAACACCTGGATTCGGCTCTCAAGTTCTGGCTGCGTCATCAAGTAACGGTCTTCTTCCGGCCGCTGCATGGTATAGCCCAGTGCCGCAATTCCTCGTGGAATAATGCTGACTTTGTGAACCGGATCAGTGTTTGGCAAACTATAAGCAACCAGCGCATGGCCTGCTTCGTGATAAGCAACTCGGCATTTTTCATCTTCGTTCATCACTCGCTGTTTTTTCTCCAGTCCAGCAGTGACTCGCTCCACCCCTTCATCAAAATCTTTCATTTCGACAGCCGATTTGTCTTCGCGGGCAGCTCGCAAGGCTGCCTCGTTAACTAGGTTCGCCAGGTCGGCCCCAACAAATCCCGGGCTGATTGAAGCTACTCGAGCCAAGTCGACATCAGCTCCAAGCTTCACGTTATTGACGTGAACTTTCAAAATGGCTTCTCGCCCTTTTACGTCAGGCCGATCGACAAGAATGTGCCGATCAAATCGTCCCGCACGCAACAATGCCTGGTCCAGCGTTTCCGGCCGATTGGTAGCCGCCATCACAATCACACCGGAGTTGGAGTCGAATCCGTCCATTTCCACCAGAAGGGCATTGAGCGTTTGTTCCCGCTCATCATGGCCGCCGACCAAATTCCCCCCCCGGCTTTTCCCCAACGCATCAAGTTCATCGATGAATATGATGCAGGGTGCCTTTTGCTCTGCTTGTTGAAACATATCGCGGACACGTGCAGCACCAACCCCCACGAACATCTCTACGAAATCACTGCCCGACAAACCGAAAAAAGGAACACCGGCTTCGCCAGCGATCGCTTTGGCCAGCAGCGTTTTACCGGTGCCTGGTGGACCCACCAATAAAGCCCCTTTTGGAATCCGCCCTCCCAGTTTTTGATATTTTTCAGGCGACTGCAAAAAATCGACGATTTCTTTCACCTCTTCAACCGCTTCGTCGATCCCCGCCACATCGTTAAACGTCACTTCCAACTCTTCTTCTGCGTAAAGCTTGCCTCGACTTCTTCCAAATTGCATCGGCGAACTGGCTCCCCCAAGTCTTCGGAGCATCAAAAAGAAAAGAAGGAGAATGATCGATGTGAAAATAATAAAGGGACCCCACTGCGACCAGAAGGTTGGACCGGAAGAAAAAGCATATTCGACACCTGATTTTTTGACCTCGGAATAGATTGCTGGACCAAACCCCTCCGAGCGGATGTTCACTACAAATTCTTTTTCCACCGGGTCGTCATCCCCCCCGTTTTCCACATTCCAATCAAGCTTTCCTTCAATGCGCTGATCATCAATGACGATTTCTCTCAAGCTCGCAATACGGATTTTTTGGGTCTGACCTCCACTGTTCCTTTCAATCAGGATCGCGGGGGACTGCTGGTCTGGCTGGCTTGAAAGTTTCTGCAGGTAATTGATGAACTCCTTGTACCCGATTTCGAATGGAGCATTGTTGAACATGGCCATCCAAGTGATCATCGAGACCACCAGTAGGATCAGAAAAAGCAGAATATAATTGACTCCGGATTTCGGCTCCTGAGTTTTCTTTGAGTTGGATTCTGGATCCATTCGCGTCATACCTTAATGTGATGGGAAGCCAGCAATTATGCCGTATTTGGAAGAACCAGGGCAGCCAGACCACTGGCTCGGCCTGCTTGAACTGATCAATCTTACGACCAAAACCGACTTGGTGAATCCAAAAAATTTCCCCAGGCTGTAGGATTCAAGGCCAAAATGCAAAATATTTACCAGTTACCAGCAAATTGGACCGCGTCCGCCGCAAATTCCCCCAAATCGACCCTGTCGACGACAGGAATAGCCCCCTGACTTCAAAATGCTTGCCTTTTCAAAATGTTCGGCTGTCACGATGATCCCACTCACGCCATAATGCTCGGTTCCCCGTCTCCACTGGTTTAGCAATGACCTCGGTTCAAAACGTCGCGATTCTTGGTTCAACCGGCAGCATTGGAAAAAATGCAATCGAGGTTGTGCGCGCCTTAGACGGGTTTGAGGTTTTTGCCCTATCGGCCCATTCCAACTTGACGGCCTTATGTGAGCAGGCCCGGGTGGTTTCACCGAACTTCGTCGTGGGATCCTGTGAGCAAAAATCGCGTGATTTTGACTGGTCTGCCTTGGGCGGTTACCAACGTCAATCCACCCCGACAATCAAGAGCACCTCCTCCGCTGGTGAAAAGACCATTTTCATGGGACAGCGAGGGTTGGAAGCGATTGCCACCCATCCAGAGGTTGATGTCGTAATTGCTGGCATTGTCGGAAGTGCGGGGCTGAAAAGCACCTGGGCAGCAATCACCGCCGGCAAAAAAATCGCCCTGGCCAACAAAGAAACACTGGTGGTGGCTGGACAGCTTGCCATGGATCTTGCCCAAAAAACAGGTGCTGAAATTTTACCGGTGGATAGCGAGCATAGTGCCATTTTCCAAGCACTCAACGGTGAAAATCGTTCAAAGATCAAGAAAGTAATCCTAACCGCCAGCGGAGGCCCCTTCCGCAATACAAGTCTCAACGACCTCAGCAAAGCCACCGTTAAAACCGCTCTAACGCATCCCACGTGGCAGATGGGTCAAAAAATCACCATCGATTCTGCGACAATGATGAACAAGTCGCTGGAATTGATCGAGGCCCGCTGGCTGTTTGACCTCGCACCGGAACAGTTGGATGTTGTAATTCACCCTCAATCTATTGTCCATTCTCTGGTAGAATTTGTAGACGGAAGCGTCCTGGCACAACTGAGCCCGCCGGATATGAAACTGCCAATTCAATATGCTTTAACGTATCCGGACCGGTCACCAGGACCTACGCCCAAATTGGATTTTAGCCAATCTTTTGAGCTGGAATTCCAGCCACCTGATTACGAAAAATTCCCGGCGCTATTGCTGGGCAAAGAAGCGGCAGAAAAAGGCGGGACAACAGGTGCTGTCTTGAACGCCGCTAATGAAGCTGCGGTCGCCGCATTTTTGGAAGGTCGAATTACATTTTTGGATATTCCCCGGTCCTGCCGAGAAATCTTAAATCAGCATGAATTTAATCCGAACCCGGATCTCGATGAGTTATTAAAACTCGACAGCTGGGCTCGCAAGGAGATACAACAGTGGATTGCAGCTTGATTGCCGCATCGTTTTCATGGTTTTCGCTTGAATCCTGGATGGGCATTTTTTGGATGGCCATGGGGCTTGGTTTCATTATTTTCGTCCATGAACTCGGACACTTTCTCGCGGCCAAGTCATGTGGTGTCAAGGTCGAGGCATTTTACGTCGGCTTTAACATTCCCTTTCCGAAGCTCTTTGGCGTCACCATCATTCCCCAATACCTGCTTAAATTCACTATTGGTGAAACCGAGTATGGTATTGGCAACATGCCATTGGGCGGTTACGTCAAAATGCTTGGACAAGAAGACACTCCCTCCAAAGCTGAAGACGAGGCGGCTAAACCGACCCAAAACACCAATGCCGAAGAGGCCCAATCCCCTGAACCTGAAACCCTCGAGCTTCCAGCGGGGAAAGACCTGGATCCTCGAGATTACCGAGCAAAAAGTGTGGTCCAACGATTCTGGATTATCTCAGCCGGAGTCATCATGAACCTCCTCACCGCTCCCATTTTCGCAACACTGGCTTACTCTTGGGGTGTCCCTGAGATCCCGGCTCGGGTAGGGCACGTCTTAGCGGGCGGCCCGGCCTATCAGGCCGATTTTCGTCCGGGTGATGAAATCGTCCAGATTGGCGACACCGCGCCGACCTCCGCAGTAACTTTCAGTGATTTTGCAGAGGCCAATGCATTGGCAGGGATCTCAAAAAAAGCGGTTCACTATATCGTGCGGAGTCCGGGAACAGAAAAAATCCGTAAAGAGGTCCAGCCGGCAGTGGACGTCCTAAAAATCAAGTATCGGACCATTGCCGCGGTTGGCATTGGACCTGATCTTTCACCCAGACTTGCCAAGGAAAACGCGGTCATTGAAGGGTCAGCAGCAGCCAATGCCAGCCCCCCACTCGAAAACGGTGACCGAATTCTCGAAGTCAACGGGGAAGCGGTCAAGCATGGATCCGACCTGAAA
>JAZABE010000743.1:0-1876 GCA_036137535.1 Planctomycetota bacterium
GGCACCTCGTTTGATTCCAAACGCGAAAACAAACCAACAAAGCAAACCAAGATTGGCGCCCGCACCCAGAATCAACAGGGAAAATGCTGCACCAATCGAGTTCCCATGCTGGAACATGCTTCCAATCTGCCCCATGGCCTGAATTGGTGTTGTATAAGTCGGGGTCATAAAGAATGCCATGAGTGCCGGCGCATACAGTTTGTCGGGCTCCGCCTCAGCTTGCATCGCACCTTTGGGTACGGCTACAGCAAGCAGGACTGAACCAGCGATACCCAGCAGAATAAATAAAGCGACTGGACTGATCAGAACCCGGCAAGTGTTCTGAATTAAGGCTACTGATCTTCGAAGCCCAAAGGTCGCTTCGAAACCTGCCTCTTCCGGCAACCGCTCATGCGCAAAGCAATAATCCCACAACAGCCCCAGCGCGGTGACTATGACCATTGCGGCAAACGCAAATACCAATATCGAAACGGGATCCGACATTGTCAGGCCATAAAGAAATGAAATCGGATTAAACAGTGGTGCCGTTAAGCCAAACGCCACGATGGTGCCTCCCTTGACCCCTGCCCGGTGAAGCTCTCGCACGATCGGAATGACGCCCAATGAACAAACGGGTAACAGCATTCCAGCAAACCAGCCAACGAGACGCCCATATCGGGTTCCTTGTCCGAAAATCATCCTCGTTTTGACGGGGCCAAGCATTGTCCGAAAAACGCTTGCAAGAAAACAGCCAATGATTATCCAAACCGCTGCATTGACAACAATTTGCGTTGACCTGACTAAAAGACCAGAAACAAAATAATCAATCAACTTGCGTCTCCATGGCTTGGGTTTTCGATCGCCCGGTTCCCCTTGGATGGTTGAAGTGAAGCCCCAAGCCCTTTAACCAAGTCTGCATACTTCCTGAAAATCAACTTCTTCTCTGCAGCCTTCGTCGCACGTTTCAATTCAGCGACCATGGATCCTTCCAACGCTCGAACTTTTTTATTAATCACCGTCCACTCGGATTCCTCTAATCCTTCAGCAGCTGCAATATTCGGGATCCAAAGAATCACGTCTGATAATTCTGTAAATACATCGATTTCCAATTGATGGGTCAGCTCAACGCTCTTCATTCCACCATGGTCATCATAATCCGGTTCGTCACCAGCTTCTACGTTGGGGTCAGACGAACCGGCGGATTTATCCAAATAGTAGTGAGAATGGGCACCGGATCCTTCGCCATGCACCAATTCAATTACGGTGAACTGGATTGGCTCCGGGATTGGACCCTCGGATTGCAAAGCGGTACAAATTTCGTCGAGTCTTTTCGCTACCGCAAGCAGACTCTTCGGCCGGTGAAATTTCAGCTTCGGCAATTTTGTTTGCTGGCTCCCCCCAGCCTTCTGCGCTCCCGACTGACTACATCCAACCGCACCGAATAAAAAACACCCAACGCAAAGCCAAGCTGCGATTTGAAGTGCCAGCCTCGAACTATTTTGAACCATCACTTTACAATATCTCCTTTGCGTTCGTTGGGAATCGCTACCGATTTTAAAATTTCGTCAACGATCAGCTGACATTTCTCCGGCGTGTCCATAATTCTCAGCTCCAACACGGGTTGAGCAACCGCCTGCACATCTTCGGGTATCACAAAATTCCTGTCTTGCAGATAAGCCCAAGCTTGCGCCAATCGCTGCCAAAGAATCAACCCTCGCGGACTCACACCCAACGAAATATCTGAGTGATTACGAGTTTTGCTTCCCAGATCAACCAGGTATTCAGAAACGGATGGGTGGACTTCAATGTTGGCGACCACCGCTTGGATTTTTCCCAGATCATCCAAGCTCAAAACGGGTTGAAGTACCAGTTTCTCAAATTGACGTCCAACCGATTG
>JAZABE010000744.1:0-1526 GCA_036137535.1 Planctomycetota bacterium
TTTGCTTTTGATGAAGAAGCAGCCCCGACAAGACCGACCTCAGAACGTTCGGGATCGCAACGTTCGTCCGGAAGTTCTCCGGTGAAGACAATCATTCAGGTGGTTTTAGGTGGAGCTTTGGCATTACCGCTTGCTCAGTTAGTGCTATGGCACCTGGCAGACCCTCCTCGCGACCCATTAGATTTGGGTAAAAAGATTCAGAAGACAGAAGCACTCAAATTCTTGCGAGGTATCGTCCCGTCATTAGAGGAGCTAGAAAATCCGCAGGCCAAGAGTGCCGCTAAACAGACCGAGGGAAATGACGCTTCCAATCGTGAATCTGCACAAAAAGATGAACATCCCCCACTTTCCAATGAATTATCACAAGACAATCGATTCAATGTTGGGCCGATGGATGAAATACAACTGGGTAACGGAAACGACGCTCCGAATCCGTTTCTTGGCAACGTGGAGTCAGGCAATCCTCAGAATCCAACGATCGATGAAATTGCGGCTCAGGCAAAACCGGCGCCACCCGCACCGTTGTCACCGACCGAATACATACGTGACTCGTTCCTGTTTCAAACCGTCGTGATCGACAATATGTTTGAACAGGCACAGGATAGTCTGAAACAATGGGACGACCTGGAGGAAGGTGCGAGTGATAATCTTCGTCGGGTTGAGAGCAAGGAACTCTTTCTTTCGTTGGGGCAACTGGCCTCCGGAATTACTTATCAGGATCCGGATATGAGCGAAAGTTTCGATGGTGTATCCCGGGCTTATGCTTTTTTTGAAGAACTGGCCGGACGTCAGGAAATCATGAAGCTTATGAATGAGCAATTTGAAAACGGATTGAATACCCGTTTGAGCGCTCGGGAAGGGGTGCTGTTTACTGCCCAAAGCGTAGGTGAAGAAAAAGCGATAAATGGTTATCAGCGATTAACCGTAAAAATTGATGGTACGGATCTTATCGTACCTTTGTTGTACTCACCAGAAATTGCAAAACCAATTCAGGAAGATGTATCGAGTCTTGTATTGGGTAGCCTGATTCGCCGGCCGCGTCGGGATGTTAGCAGCTATCTTGGAACGGAAGAATTTGTGGTGATCTTTGGTGCGGTGGTTCCCCTCGCTAGTTCTTCTGAGTAACTGATGTTTTCTGTTCAGAAACGACCCCTTCTCGTATGACAAATTCCGTCTCGTTGGTTGAAAAAAGACTGTTCAGCGCAGTGGAAGCTGCTGAAAAGATCCGTCTTGGAGAGATGACTTCGTTTGAACTGACGCAACAATGTATCGATCGAATCAAAGAAGTGGATCCTGAAGTCAATGCTGTGGTGATTCCTTTATTCGAACAGGCTTTGGAAGCAGCCAGACGGATGGACGAATTAGCCGCAGAAGACAAATACCTGGGCCCTCTGCACGGCGTTCCGATCTCGGTCAAGGAATGTTTTTTTGTGGCGGACACAGATAGCTGTCTGGGAGTTGACGGATTAACAAACCGGCCGTCGGAGGAAGATGGAAGGATGGTGCAACGGCTGAAAGAGGCCGGA
>JAZABE010000745.1:0-3645 GCA_036137535.1 Planctomycetota bacterium
GTCGTTCAAAATTGGTTGAAGCTGAAGCTCAGGTGCCCGCCGCGATGGCTGACGCATTTCAATCGGGCAAACTTGGGATTTTTGATTACTACAAATTGCGGAATGTCCAAGCTGATACGGAAATGCGGAAAGCCATTTCTTCCAGCGGTTCTGAGGCAGGCAATAAAACCAATCAACCATAAACCCCTATGTTTTTAATGGATTGCTCCAGCACCACTATTCAATGAGGCAGGCTGATGGCACAAGATATTGAAGAGTTTTTGCGAATGGCGGCTGCACGGAAAAAGCAGCAATCCCAAACGACGCAAAACCCGCCGCCGGATTCACCGCAACGGTCAGTTGAGCCGCAATCCCCCTCGGTTCCTCTAGGGCAGGAGACTGGCGGGCTAACCCCGGAGACCGACGAGACGGATGGGCATTCCCATCCTAACCTGCAGTCGAGTATTCAAACCACGGTTTCAACCCAGGATATTATTGAACACACTTCGCATTTAGGTGAACGGGTTCATAATCGGACGGATGTGGTTGACTCTCGCGTTAACAAGAAGTTTGATCACGACTTGGGGCAGCTTAAGAAATCTGAAATCACTGCCCCTATGGTGGTTGATCATGGAAAAGGTGTTGAAACCACAACCGATATTTCTACAGTTTTGAACCTGATCCAAAACCCGGACAGTTTAAAACAGGCAGTGATTCTTAAAGAAATTCTTGATCGTCCAAAATTCTAGAGGGAAGCCAACTCGATGGAGTTTACACGATGTCGCCCAGGGGTAACCCGTATCGGCTGGATTGGTACAGGAGTTATGGGACGCAATATGTGTGGCCACCTTCGGCGGGTAGGCTATGAAATGACCGTATTCAACCGGACCCGGGAAAAAGCCGACTCGCTGGTCGCGGAAGGCGCCCAATGGGCTGATTCTCCGAAAGCAGTCGCGGAGCAAAGTGATGTGGTGTTTTCTATCGTGGGTTACCCAGAAGATGTGCGGGAGGTCATTCTTGGAGATGAGGGTGTTTTGGCCGGATTTGAAAGTAGCGATTCATCCGGGTCCCGAATTGTCGTAGACATGACGACTTCGGAGCCTTCACTGGCTTGTGAAATTTCCGACCTGGCGACCACGAAGAACGTCTGGGCTATTGATGCACCGGTTTCAGGAGGTGATGTCGGGGCAAAAAACGGTACCCTGTCAATCATGATCGGGGGTGAGACCCAAGCCGTTGAGGCGGTTTCTCATTGTTTTCAAACGATGGGGCAAACCATTGTCCATCAGGGGCCGGCTGGATCAGGCCAACACACTAAAATGGTGAACCAGACGCTGGTCGCAGCAGGGATGGTTGGTGTTTGTGAAGCTCTGTTGTATGGCTACAAAGCCGGGTTAAATTTAGAGACCGTTCTCAAGTCTGTTGCATCAGGTGCTGCGGGAAGCTGGTCGTTGTCTAATTTAGCGCCCCGAATCATTGATAACAACTTTGAACCCGGTTTCTTTGTTGAGCATTTCGTCAAGGATATGGGAATTGTCCTCCGGGAAGCTCGCCGGATGAACCTTTCTTTACAAGGGCTTTCCTTGGCACACCAGCTTTATCAAGAATTGATGGATCGAGGACATGCTAAAGATGGGACTCATTCTCTTCAAATAGCACTTGCAGCCTGTGCTGGTGTCGACTGGACTCAACGCTAGGCTTTTGACCCATCGCGGTTGACCTAGGCTGAGCTCGCCAAGCAATGGCTGGGTTAGTGGGACTCTGCTGAAGACTGGGATTCACTAATGTCAAGACGGGCATTGGCTCCCTTGAAATATTTACGGCCGACGTTCGGCTGAAAAGTTGTCCAGTTGCCTTGATTAACATCCTGAAGCATGACGTCATGGGCGCTGGCAATTTTTGAATCAATGTTGTCGATAAAATGGAGTGCGATGGCCTCCAGTGTCATGGGGACTTTCACTGCCCCGAACTCAGGTTCTCCATGGTGGCTGAGAATCATGTGTTTCAGGAGCAATTCTTTTTCGGTTGAAAATTCAATGCCCGCTTGCCTCAGTTCTGTAATTTTTTGTGAGAGAATCTCAATACCGATTTGGATGTGACCCACTAGCTGTCCTTCATCGGTATAGGACAGTTCACGGTCATAAGCCAGTTCTCGTACTTTGCCGATGTCGTGAAGAAACGTTCCCATCAACAACAGGCTAGGGCAGATCGCTTCGTAGTTTTGCGAAATGACTTTGGCTAATCTGAGCATGCTCACGACGTGAGCCAGTAGTCCTCCGTTATACGCATGGTGATTTTTGATTCCGGCTGGAGCATTACAGAACGAATTGATTAATTCCTGATCAGCCATGAAAAGTTTGGCTAATTCGGCAATCTGCTCATCCTGGATTTCACCGAGCAGGTCCATGAGTTCGGATTTTAGATTTTCGACGGCACCCGATGTCAACTGGACGAAATCTTCTTCGCGGACAAAATTTGCGTCGACATTTTCAATGCTGGTGATAATGAGTTGCATTGACCCGTTGTAAAACTGAGTGGTTCCTTCAACGGTTAAATAATTCCCCGACTCGAATTTTCCAGAAATTTTTTCATTCGCATTCCAGAGCATCCCGGTCAAGGATCCCGTTCGGTCCACCAGTCGTAACTGGAGGTATAGATTGCCTGAACGATTTGCGCGGACCTGCTTGTCAGCTACCAAGAAGATTTGCTTTACCGTTTCACCTTCTGCGAATTGATTGATAAACCGACGGGTCATAAAAAGAGTCTCTCTGTGCGTTGAATACGTCGAAGATTTTATGGGTAAATTCGCAAGGATTCAAGTTGGGTCCCTGCCAGCGAAAGGCTTGAGGTAATTCTTACAGGAATCAGATAGCCTTTTTTCGACATCTCAAGAAGGATTAACGGGCAATTTGGTTGGTGAAGGGTTGGCCGATTGCCTGGTAACGGGAGAGCGGGGGTGGCCTTATTTCCAAGTTCCTCTGGACCTGTGCAAGTTTAGGGTTACTTGATGGCGATCGCTTGTTGTAGGGGGACCAGAACATTCTCTATCACGTAATGATCCATGAGTTCTTGGCACTGGTTCAATAAATCAGTGTAGATATTCACGTAGGTGCTTCCAGGCGGGAGGCTGCCGATGTGGCTTGCTGTCAAGAAGACCGAAAATTGTTCTTCCCCGTAATCACCGGTTTTCACCTGCAACGCACCAGTTCGAGTTTCTATTTTTAACCGGATTTGGGTTTGGCATTTGTCATCGAAGGCAAATTGGAAGGAAGGCTCATAGTTAATCATGTTGTTGCTGGGGTATTCAGTCAGCTTTTCAAAAGCCGCAGGAACTCCTAGAGCTTCGGCGACGAGGGCATTGTGATTTCCTCGGTACGTGAAATCAAAGCCAAACATAATGTTGAAGCTTTCACAGTCAATTGGGCTAATGGAAAGGAAATAGGGGAGGAGTTCTGCAATGGTCCTGTTCTGCGTAATTGCAGCTTCAAGGCTGGAAGGGTTCACATAGCCGGCACAGACTCTCTTGGGTTCAACGGTCGCCCAGCGATAAGCCCCGTTTTCTTTTTTTCCTTCAAGGACATACTCTCCTGGTTCCCGGCTGTAGAAATTTTGCAGCGTTGGAAAGTGCTTCTGGAGTTGTTCAAAAAAATTCAGGACGGTTTCGCG
>JAZABE010000746.1:0-11956 GCA_036137535.1 Planctomycetota bacterium
AAGATCGGGTATTGAATTCGGCCAAAATCCACCCCGCGTCGCCGGGTTGTATGATTTTTGTGGTGAGGGAAGGCTTGGTGCATCCGCAGGAAGAACGGATGTTTTCGATGACCAACGGCTTGCCATGGGGGTTGATAATTTTGAAACGATGGACGGCTTTGGCGCCACGGGCAACGGTTCCAAAATCATGGGTTCTGGTGGCAATGTACTGGTTTTTTTTACCGAATTGCTTCGACCGCGTTTCATCCGACCGCGAATTTTCTGCCCAAACCGGGAGACCGCAGGAAAGAATTACCGAAAAACAGGTTATGATTCCAATTGGCCGATTCATGATTGCCCAATCTGTTGTTTCCGATCAAAAGGGAACGACAGTGTTCTTGTATCGGTCGCGAGAACCTCAATGGATTGAAATTGTTTGCTTCGCCGGAACAACCCATTTGAACGGCCGAGGATTTTTCAAAACCCTAGGAAAACAACCATGAAAAGTCTGCATTACTCACAGATCCAGCTGATTTTACTCAGCGGGTTCTTTCTGGCAACGTCCATCGCTCAGGCGTCTCATCTGGAAAAATCGGAAAATCCAAATTTCGTCGTCTTCTTAACGGATGATCAGGGTTGGGGTGACTTGGGTTGTTATGGACACCCTTTGATCCAAAGTCCGCACCTGGACCGATTTGCCAAGGAAGGTTTACGGCTAACCCAATGTTATTCCGCTTGTAGTGTTTGCTCGCCTTCCCGGTCATCGATTTTGACAGGGAGAACCCCGTATCGAAACGGGGTTTGGCGATGGCTTCCCACGAACAGTCCTTACCATCTACGGGAAAGCGAAATTACCATTGCCGAAATTTTGAAACAAAAAGGCTACGAAACCTGTCACGTCGGAAAATGGCATTTGAACGGGAGGTTTAACAGCACCAAGCAACCTCAACCGGATAATCATGGTTACGATCACTGGATGGCCACACAAAACAATGCGGTTCCCAATCACCTGAACCCCAAAAATTTTGTTCGCAACGGGAAGCCTGTGGGACAACTAAACGGCCCCAGTTCTCTGATTTGCGTTGAAGAGGCTATTCAGTGGTTGAGATCCAGAAAGGATAAGTCACGGCCTTTTTTCCTAACGGTTTGGACCCACGAGCCTCACTTACCCATTGAATCTGCTCCGAAATTCATGGAGCCTTATGCCGCAATTTCTGACGAAGGGATTCGTCAGCATCATGGGAATATCACGCAATTGGACCAAGCCTTTGGCAACCTGATGAACGCACTGGAGCAAATGAAATACACGGAGTCGACTTGTGTTTTTTACACCTCAGACAATGGACCTGAGGGAAAGGGGACCCAGGGCCGAACACGTGGATCTACCGGGGGATTGCGTGGTCGAAAACGCCATACCCACGAAGGGGGTATCCGGGTCCCCGGAATGGTCCGTTGGCCAGGAAAAATTAAGCCGGAAACGACGAGTGACACGCCGGTTATTGGATCGGATATCTTTCCTACGATCTGCCAAATTGTGGGTGAAGCCCTTCCGAGTGATCGGGTGATTGACGGTGCGAGCATTCTGCCCATTTTCGCAGGCGAGCCAATTCAACGGAAAGAACCTTTGTACTGGCGCAATCATCTGGCTCCAAAAAATTCAAGGGTTGCGATTCGGATTGGGGACTGGAAGATCCTGGGATCCGACGATCTGACCCAATTTGAACTCTACAACATTCAAGAAGACTGGCAGGAACAAAAAGAACTTTCCACTGCCTACCCGGAAAAATTTGAAGAGTTAAAACGAAAGCTGATTAGCTATGACCAATCGGTTCTGGCTGATGGTCCTCAGTGGTGGAAAAACGAAAAACCCAAAACAAAAATTCCCAAGAACACCCAGAAAAAGAAAACACCACTACCTTAACCTGATTTGGCTTTGCGGAATTTGGCTTCACGACCGATAGGGCTTAGCTGGCCAGTGTGGGGTGTCGATTTGCTTGGCAATCGGGAGTGGGTTCGGCTATCATGGATTCTATGTTCCAACGTGCTGGTTTCAACCGAAATATTATTCAGGCGGTAATGGTTCTGACCGCTTGCGTGCGCGTTGCGTACCCCGATGATACCCAGGGAATTCATTATTTTGAGAAACATGTCAGGCCGTTATTGGTGGATCGATGCCTGAAATGTCATTCTGCTGGTAGTGAGACGCTCGGGGGAAATCTCAGGCTGGATTCGCAAGAAGGTTGGAGCAAGGGCGGCGACTTGGGACCGGCCTTGGTTCCGGGGAAGCCGGAAAAAAGTTTAATCATCGGTGCCGTGAACCAATCCTCGGATGGTCTTGAGATGCCACCCAGTGGCCGGTTGTCCAAGCATGAGATTTCGATCCTTGTGAATTGGGTCAAAATGGGGGCTCCCGATCCCAGGACGGCAAAATCGGAATCCCGGCCAACCGTTGATATTGAATTGGGGAAAAAGTTCTGGGCATTTCAGCCCCATCATGGGCAGCAAATTCTGCCCCCCAGCGAAGGGTTCGGTGTGATCTCTGAAAATGAAATCGATCGATTCATCCAGGCACAGCAGCAACGGGCAGGACTGAAGCTGTCCCCACCGGTCGATCGGCTCACCCTGATTCGCAGAGTGACTTTTGGCTTGGTGGGATTGCCTCCTTCACCCGAAGAGGTTGAGAGGTTTGTCAAGGATAGTTCTGCCGGGAGTCTTGAGCGACTTATTGACCGATTGCTCAGTTCACCACGATATGGGGAGGTGTGGGGTAGACACTGGCTGGATGTGGCCCGGTATGCAGACTCAAACGGGCTCGATGAGAATATTGCCCATGGGAATGCGTGGAGGTACCGGGATTATGTCATTCGGTCCTTTAACCGTGATAAACCTTTCTCAAGATTTGTCCAGGAACAAATTGCCGGTGACTTACTACCGGCATCGGATCACGATTTTTTTTCAGAAGAATGGAAGGATTCGTTAATTGCTACCGGATTTCTTTCGTTAGGCCCAAAGGTCCTTGCCGAAGTTGACCAAACCAAAATGGAAATGGATATCGTTGATGAACAAGTGGACACGGTTGGGCGCGCATTTATGGCGATCACTCTTGGCTGTGCCCGGTGCCATGACCACAAGTTCGACCCCATTTCAACTGAAGACTACTACGCAATGGCAGGGATCTTCAAAAGCACCAAAACGATGGAGCATTTCAAGAAGATTGCCCGGTGGAATGAAGTTTCCATTGCGAACCCAGCTCAGGAAAAAGCCCTGAATGATCATGCGAGAAAGTTGCAAGATACCAAGCGACAACTTGAGCAGGTGATCCAATTGGAAAAGGAGCAGGCGAACACGGATTCCGTAGACAAGCTGCCAACCGAAGCCATCTCCAGGTTGAATTTGTTGCGAGAGGCGGTCAAGAGTCTCGAATCTTCCAAACCGGAATTGCCAACGGCGATGGCCGTGACCGAGTATGAAAAGCCGATGGATTTACATGTTCATATTCGGGGAAATCACTTGACTCAGGGAAAGTTGGTTCTCCGTGGTTTTCCCTCGGCACTGGCTGGAGCCGTGATGAAACGTCCCCGTCAAAGTGGAAGGCTTGATCTCGCTGACTGGTTGATTGATCCGCAGCATCCCCTGGTTGCCCGGGTCATTGTCAACCGAATCTGGCGGTGGCATTTTGGACGAGGAATTGTTGAATCGACCGATAATTTTGGGAAGCTCGGAAGTTTGCCCAGTCACCCGGAACTGCTGGACTGGTTGGCCAACCGGTTGGTTGAGAATGGTTGGTCGATCAAGAGTCTTCACCGCTTGATCCTGACTTCAAGAACTTACCAACAGTCGAGTCAGAAGTTGGCAAGTTACCAGGAGATTGATGCGGACAACCGGTTGATTTGGAGGAGTCAGGTAAAGCGGTTGGGTGCTGAATCAATCAGAGATTCGTTGCTGGCCGTATCCGGTCAACTTGACCTGACAATGGGAGGGTCACAGCTTCATGTCAAAAACCGGGAGTTCCTTTTTGATCACACGTCAAAAGATTTGACAAGCTATGACGCGAAGACGCGTTCGGTTTACCTTCCGGTGGTCCGGAATCATCTCTACGATGTTTTCCAGTTGTTTGATTATGCCGATGCTAGTGTTGCTTCGAGTCATCGGGCAGAGACAACTGTGGCACCTCAAGCTTTATTCATGATGAACAGCAAATTGGTCACCGCTGCGGCTGCCGGATTGAGGGATCGCCTTTTCAAACATGCAGATGAGCCTTTTCAACGCCATCGATTGGCGTACCAGATCGCGTTTGCGAGGTTTCCCTTGCCTTCAGAAAAAGATCGTGACATGAGATTCATTGAACAGCTCGGTGCGGGGGACATTTCCGAGAGAGAAGCTTGGAAGGTATTTTGTCAGGCGCTTTTGATGTCCAACGAGTTTATCTATATCCGTTAACGGGGACGTGACTTCGTGAAATTCTTCAATCAACAGACCGGTTCAACCCACCGCTCTCGGTTGAGGACTTTTTCACGACGTGACGTCCTACGCCATTCGGCAGTCGGCTTTGGCAACTTGGCACTCAATGCCTTGGTTTCCGCAGACCCAGGCATTTCTGGAGCGGCTCCAGGAAATAAAATGCAAGGTCGGAGTTCTTCGCAGGTACCGCATCTTCCTGCCAGGGCTAAACGGGTTATTTTTCTGTTCATGAAAGGGGGCCCGTCTCACCTGGATACGTTTGACTACAAACCGCAATTACAGAAAGACGATGGTAAACCGCTTCCATTTGCAAAACCTCGTGTTCAATTTGCAAAAACAAGTACGCTGTTGAAGTCGCCTTGGAAGTTTTCACCTTATGGTGAGTCGGGGATGCTGGTCAGTGAACTTTTTCCGAATGTTGCAAAACAGGTAGATGATATCTGCTTTCTTCACTCAGTTCATGGAACGAACGCAGCTCATGGTGGGGCACTCTTGAAACTGCATACCGGTAGCGATAACTTTGTGCGACCCAGTATGGGGTCTTGGATTACGTTTGGCTTGGGTACTGAAAACAACAACTTGCCGGGGTTTATTACGATTTGTCCGACGTTGGCTCATGGTGGGGTAAAGAACTGGAGCTCGGCTTTTCTGCCGGCGGACTACCAGGGAACCCCGCTGGGTGTGGCGAGCCAGTCATCGACCATGGCCAAGCTGAAATATGCGAAAGGTGAAATCAACCCAGAACTGCAACGACAGCAATTGGATTTGCTGTCTCAATTGAACCGGGATCACCTGGAAAAATCGGGCTTTGAAGCAAGCCTTGCTGCGCGAATGAAGTCCTTTGAGCTCGCCTTTCGAATGCAAACGGAGGTCCCTGCATTGGAAGATATTTCGGATGAATCGGCCGAAACTTTAAGGCTTTATGGTCTTCACGAAAAATCCACGCAAGAATTCGGACGGCAATGTTTGTTGGCTCGGAGGTTTGCCGAAAAAGGAGTGCGGTTTATCCAGGTCACTCACAGCGATTCTAAAGTGCAATGGGATCAGCATGCTGACCTGATTAACGGCCATACCAAGAATGCCCGGGAAGTGGATCAGCCGATTGCCGGATTGCTTGTCGATTTGAAACGGCGAGGGATGCTCGACGACACCCTGGTGTTGTGGGGAGGAGAGTTCGGTCGAACCCCGGTTGCCGAAAATAAAAATGGGCGGGACCATAATCCGCAAGGTTTTACGATGTGGATGTGTGGCGGGGGCGTGCGGGGCGGTTATCGATATGGGGCAACAGACGACTACGGCTACTATGCCGTTCAGGACAAAATGCATGTCCACGATTTACATGCAACCCTGCTTTATTTATTGGGAATCGATCATCAGAAATTGACTTACCGTTACGCCGGTCGTGATTTTCGCTTGACGGATGTCAGTGGAGAAGTGGCCCGGAAAATCTTGGCTTGAATCGCCGATTTGACAATCGCCCCCAAATGCTGGGTGCGGACGGGACCGATGGCTAAGCAGCCGGCTTGCTGTAAAGGTAAGGGTTTAATGCCGGGTCATTATACATTTTGAATTGGCGGTAGGTTCGATGTCGCTTATTACCGAGTGCTATTTCTGCCATCAACTCATCCAGTGCTTCACCAAGTTCGGCTTGCTGTAGCTTGCAGACGGCAATTTTGTGTTGCACGGACTGGAGGTGGGTTTCGTCGACATCCTCTCGCTCCAACTGTTCCTGTAAATGGTAGAGCCGGATCGAGATAATGGATAACCGATCAATGACACTTCCAGGGGTCTCGGTGTTGATTGGAGCGTATTGCTTGGGAATAATTGCGTTTTGTTCCAGGGTTTCCGTCATCCAGTCATCCAGTTTTTCAATCCAGTCGTTGCGGTTCTGATTGAGTTGATCGATGTTTCTTTTGACTTGGGCAATCCGCTCGTCCGTAACGTCTTTGCTGCGGGCGATGTCTTCTTCGTGCCAGAGATTGAAATTGAAACTATGTTGCTGGCAGACAATCGACATGAAATCGGTGTAGGGATTATCAACCGGCTCTGCATGCCATCGGCTGGTTGTAGAATCGTGTAGTTGGATGACGGCCTTACTCTCGAACATTCGCTTCCTTTCGAATGAAATGGGACCTGACAAATTTGTTTGATATTGGCTATTAAAGCAATCCTAATTTTAGTTTTTTTCGCTAGCACCTGACGATCCAAGGAAATGTCTGTCGAGCCGGCGTTTGCGTTGAGCACTTTTCCTGGCCCGCATAATCGTTACTGGCTGTCCCGATTCGCGCGGTTTTTTGAAGAAAAATACTTTTCGATTCAAGTTTGTTACCCTAACCTTTTGCGTGCAGTAATTGCTCTCTCCTCTTTGCCAAGAGATGAAAAGTTATGTCAAAAACCAAAGTATTAGCCGTTTCCGCGGTTGGCCTTTTCCTAGGCCTGTTTCCCAATACCTGTGAAGCCGGCCCGCTTTTGGATTGGTTGCGTGGACGACCGGTTGTGAGCCAACTCAATGCATTACGAAACAATGTCATTGCAGCACGAAATAACGCATTTATGGCACCGAATAACGCATTTGCTCCCCGAACGAACGCATTTCGGTACAACACTTTTTACCGAGGACCTTTGGGAGCTCCTGTGCCGCAGAATTATGCCCAAATGCCGGGTACTTGCACCACGACTTGTCCCAAGACCTGCTATCAAAACGTAAACCGGGTGGTGGCAAACTACGTTCCGTACACGGCTTTCCGGACCCAATGGTGCCGAGTGCCGGTGACCTATTATCGTCCGGTGGCATCGATGAATCCGCAAACGGGTTGTGTTTCGACCTGTATGCAGCCCTACACGTATTACCAGATGCAAGCTCGCCGAGTTCCCTACACGACCTATCAAACTGTTTATCGCACGGTTCAGCAACGAGTTCCTTACACAGTTTATGAAACATCCTATGCAGCAGCGGGGAGCCCTCCTTGTTCTTCTTGTGGAACCCAACCGGCGACCGTTAATCCATCGGTCCCTTTGGGATTGAATGCAACGTCTCAATTCAATGTGCCAGCGAACGTGGTTCCCAAACTGGATGCCAGTGAAATCAAAACGGATACGACGCTGCAAAAACCAGCTAGTGAACCGCCTGCACCTATCGTTGATCCCAGTTCAGGTCATGGGGAAGCCAAAGAAAACGATGGAACCGGCGAAAAAACCAAGAGTTCATCTCATATCCAACCCCAGTTGAATGCTCCTGTTCAACCGGCACCCGTCGTCGATGATAGCAATCGTACTGCTTCCTTGATCCGCGGGAAATGGAACTATTCACCGGTGAGAGATGCGGGTTACGTGACTTCCATTAATGGACGACGGACACTGTCCAGCAGCCAGTTGAGCGGATTCGCTTCTGAGAAGGTTGAACCCAATGAACCGGCATTTCGTCAATCCGGTTGGAAATCGGTTAACCAGTAATCGGTTCAACTGGTGGGTTTTGAAATTAGTGTGGAAAAACTCCGTTTGAATCTGGTAGTTTATCTGTAAGTGAGTGCTTGGTTCCTCCAGCAAATTCGCGAAAAAATCGTCAAGGTAGGCGAATTGAATTTCAGGGAAGAAAAATGTCTATGAGAAATTGTCACCGATGTCTCGTCATTGGGATCTTTTTGTATTGCTTGATGCAACCGGGTTGTAGTCGTCGGAATTCACCAACCGAGTCGGCTTCAGCCGAGTCCTCTCCTGCTCTCTCGGTAACTCAATCGCCGTCAGGAATTGCCACCATTGATGTCAACCAAATCGCCCGTGATTCCGGAGTTGTGGATCACATCAACCGGGAATTGCAGAAGGCGGAATCGGAATTGAATCTGATTCTTGCAGGTCGACGCAAGATTCATCTAGCGGCTCTTGAGTCTCTAAGGAAAGCACAGGGTAATCCGCCGACCCAAGCCCAGCTAAAGCAACTGGAGGACCTGAGAATCCGCCAAGCGGCAGAATACAATCTGAAATGGCAGGAAACGAGGGCCAAGCTCAGTGCCATCAAGAAAAAGCACGAGGCAATGTTTTTGTCTCAAGTTCAGCCAGTGGCGATGGCTGTTGCCAAACAACAAGGTTTGAATGTTGTGATTCGCCAAGAAAATGTTTTTTGCCTTGTGGATCCGGATGACATCACGGAAGCAGTTCTTGCGGAATATCAACAAAGGTATCCGCGGGATCCAAAACCTGCGGTTACAAAGGTTTCACAGGTTCCGCCTCGTGGTGGCGAATTTGTCCCTCGCAAATAGGCCCCCAGCGGATTGCCAGTCCGCAGTTCCCATTCGAACGATGATTTCGGAACAGCTGAGTGGGGAACCCCCGCTGGCTGAACCCCAAAGCGATGAACTAGAGGTCCTCGAGGAATGTTTCGAGTATTTGTTCGTAACGATCGGGCATCCGGTCGTTGTGTCCTCCCTTTTCAATTCGATAGAACTGCTTGGGTTGGTTCGCGGCAGCAAATAGCCGTTGACCTTGCTCAAAAGGAACAATCCAATCCTGGGTGCCATGGGAGATCAGGACTTTTCCATGATAGTCCTGGATGACAGATTCTGAATCCAAGTCGTTTTTTCGGGTGAGCCACGAAAACAGCCTAGCATGATGCTTGGCGATGTCTGTAAATGATGTGAACGAACTTTCGATAATCAAGGCTTTGGACTTGAACTGTTGCGCGAGTTGAACGGCAACGGCTCCCCCGAGAGATCGTCCCATAATAATAACTTCACTTGGGGAAACGTCTGCCAACTCGGCTGCCTTGCGAACGGCAGCACGTCCATCGGCCAAGACTCCCGAAATCGTGGGCTTTCCTTGGCTTCGTCCATACCCACGATAGTCAAAGATGAAAATAGAAACCGCGTGGCGTTTTTGGAGGGCGCTCATCCGCGGCGCCCGAAAGCCAAGGTTCCCACTATTTCCATGACAGAAAAGGATGATGTGCTTTGGTTGCTTGCTCGGAAAAAACAACCCATCCAGTTTGGTGCCGTCTTCGCTTTTAAATTCTACCGGTTGACCGTTGCGACTCAGTGCCTGGAACCCTTTGGGAAATTTAGTGGGCTGGAAAAGAATACTCTCAGCAAATGACTGTTTTGTGTTATTGATTGGTGTTTGAGTGTTGGGGGTGATAACGTTCGTGGCAGTGGGGGCTTCTTCTGCCTTTTCGGGGATAGCACGAAAAAGGTTGACGTCCGCATCGTTGCTATAGTCTTCTAAAGAAAGATCCGCAGTATTTTTCTTTTGAAATTGACATCCAGCAGCAGTGAGCCAAGAGATTAAGGCCCAAGTGTAAATTCGATTCATAGCTCTTTCGACTGGTTTTCTCGTCAGCTTAAGAAAAAAATGTTGTTTC
This sequence comes from Planctomycetota bacterium, assembly GCA_036137535.1. Taxonomy (GTDB): domain Bacteria; phylum Planctomycetota; class Planctomycetia; order Pirellulales; family Pirellulaceae; genus JABAAE01. The sequence continues at coordinate 9,791 of JAZABE010000746.1, forward strand.
GAACAGGTAAAAGCGACAACGGCGATTTGTATTTTGGAGAATTCCCGGGGGTATTTCGCAGGAGTCAATCGCTCAAAATAACGGTTCGCCTAGTTTAGTATCTTTAGCCGATACCCTAGACTGTTCCGGTGAGGCCATTTTTGGCCCCAACCCACATTGTTCACAGGCGATACTATTGGACCAAAGAATATGAGTTTTTCAGTTCTCGGAAAAATCAATTTAGGATTGAACTGGGTCGCATTGTTTTTTTGTGTGCCCTTGGTTTCGGCAACCGATCTCTCTGATCTGATCAAGGCCGTTAACGGCGTTGGTAGCGAAGGCCAGGGGAATGAGTTGGCGATTAACGCGATGAAAAAATTGTCTTCTCAACCCCCGTCATCCATCCCAGAGATGCTCAAGGGTATGAACCGATCCAACCGGCTTTCTGTTAACTGGTTGCGGAGTGCGATTGAATCTTCGGCCCAGCAGGGGCCATTGCCGGTTGCCCAATTGAAGACATTTCTGCAGGAAAAATCAAATTCTCAATATGCCAGGCGGTTAGCATTTGAGTTAATCGTGGAATCGCAGCCCAATCAGAAAAATTTAATGCTGACTGAAATGCTGGATGATCCTAGCTTGGAAATCAGGCGAGATGCCGTTGAACTGGAGCTTCAGAAAGTTGAAGGTATCGAGAGTCGTGAAGAGAAAATCAAGGGTTATCGGTCGGCCTTGGAGCATGCGCGTCAAATACAGCAAATCAAATCGATCGCGGAATCACTCAGTGAGCTTGAGGTCGACACGGACCTTACGAGCCATTTTGGCTTAATCACCCGTTGGCATTTGATAGGGCCCTTTCCCAACAAGGAGCAGTCAAAATTTGATGAAGCTTATCCACCGGAAAAGGAAATCAACTTGGAAGATTCCTACAAGGGCGATTCTGGGAAGCAAGTCTCCTGGTCTCTTCACCAGTCCCAAGAAAGCGAAGGGATTGTTGATCTTAATAAGGCGCTTGCCAATCACAAGGGTGCCATCAGCTATGCTTACACCGAGTTCAATTCATCACGCGTGCAACCGGTAGATGTTCGCCTGGGTTGTATCAATGCCAACAAGGTTTGGGTTAATGGAAAACTCGTGATTGCCAACAATGTTTATCACGCCGGAATGAATCTGGACCAGTACATTGGAAAAACAACTTTGAAATCGGGGATAAATAAAATTTTGATCAAAGTTTGCCAAAATGAACAGAAAGAATCCTGGGCCCAACGCTGGCAGTTTCAGTTTCGCATTAGCGATGCGACTGGCAAAGCAATTGTTTCTAGGTAATCACTTACTGCCAGTTGGCTTTGTCACTCCACCCCTTTTGGGTTCGTCCTTTCCATCAAGATAAAACAGGAAACAAGATGATTCATAAAAGAATGTTGAGCACGGTCTTGGTTATTGTCTTTGCCGGGTTTCAACTAGGGAATTCCGACGACTGGTTACAGTTCCGTGGTAGTGGGGGTGCGAGCTCCGATGGTTCGAAAATCACTGCGTTACCGAATTCATTTACTGAAACTTCCAACGTTTCCTGGAAGGTTCCCGTGCCGGCGAAGGGAGTCTCCAGCCCCATCGTGATCAACAATCGGGTTTTCGTAACGGCCTCTAGTGGAGCGATCCAGGATCGGATTTATGTGCTTTGTTTCGACGGTCAAACGGGAAAAAAACTTTGGAAAAGAGAATACTGGGCTACCGGGCGAGGTTATTGTCATCCTACCAGTGCCAATGCGGCTCCCACCCCTGCCAGTGATGGGCAATATATCTACGCGTTCTTTTCTTCCAATGACCTGGTTTGTCTGGATTTGGAGGGGAACTTGCAGTGGTTTCGCGGATTAACTTTTGATTTTCCCAAAGCCGCAAACGATGTCGGGATGTCTTCTTCGCCCGTGGTTGCGGAGGGGGTGGTTATTTGCCAAGTCGAAAACCAGGGCGATTCATTTGTTGCTGGTATTGATGCCAAGACCGGGAAATCATTGTGGCGTGTTGATCGCAAGAAGGCTTCCAACTGGGCCTCACCCGCAGTGATCAAAGGGGAGGGAAGTCGTCCCTCACAGGTGATTCTCACGGATCGCACCGGGGCGATAGGGGTTGATCTGAAAACGGGTCGACAACTTTGGGAGATTTCGGGGCGGACACCGTCAGTACCTTACA
>JAZABE010000747.1:0-1614 GCA_036137535.1 Planctomycetota bacterium
GCGTGGCCAATTCCGCACTGGCCATTCTGCAATCGCTTTTCTTTGGGAAACGGATTGCCCAAACCCAAATCCACGAACCCCCGATTTTCATTGTCGGCCACTGGCGAAGTGGTACCACACTGGTCCACGAACTGCTTAACCTGGACGACAACCTGAAATCACCAACAACTTACGAGTGCTTTGCCCCCAGCCATTTCCTGGTTTCCAGCTGGTGGCTCAAGCCACTGATTGCATTAGTCACCCCCAAGACTCGCCCCATGGACAACATGCAACATGGCCCCAACCGCCCGCAGGAAGACGAATTTGCGATTTGCGCCCTGGGAGCGCCTTCACCCTACTCGGCAATGGCCTTCCCCAACCAACCCAGGCCCAACCAGAGCATGATCGACTTGCTGGATGCCACCGACGAGCAACTCCAGTCTCTTGCGGAATCCATGCTTTTTTTCACCAAATCCCTAACATTCACGCACGCAAAACGCCTGGTTTTAAAATCTCCAACCCACACTGGCCGAATTGACTTTCTTCGCGAACTTTTCCCGGGGGCGAAATTCCTGCACATTTCCCGGGATCCCAAAAGTGTCATCCCGTCCACCGTTCGACTCTGGACCCGACTCGACCAAGTCAATGGCTTCCAAATCCCTCATTACGATCAAAGTGCCATTGAAACGTACGTTGGAGAAACCTTCTCGCAGATGTACACCGCATTCAACAAACAGACTCAAGACCAAGACAAAGACATCTACTCGCTGCGATACGAAGACATTGTGGAAAACCCGGTAGAGTGCCTTCGCTCCTTTTACGACTACTTCAAACTGCCCGGATTTGACCAGATGGAGCCGAAAATCAAATCCCACATGGAACAACAGGCGAACTATCAAAAAAACCGGCACACGCTCAGCGAGGAACTCCTGGAGATCATCCAGCAAAACTGCACGAACTACCAAACCCGATATGGCTACGAAAAAACCTGACCTCGCTTACGAGCGGCCAAGATTTCTCAACCGGTAGCATAAACTGCGGCAATCGCCAGGCCTTTTCCCCAAAGGAAGTCAACTACATTTATTGACTTTAGTCCTTATGCCACCTACACTTGTGACTACTGGACACTCAAACGGGCAGACACAATGACAAAAAAGACCAAAAAAGAGATTGTCAAAACAATTTCTAACGAGATTGGTCTCACCCAGCTCAAAACCAAAGAAATCGTTCAAAAAACGTTCGACGCAATCGTCGACATCTTGGTGAGCGAAGGACGCATTGAACTCCGCAAATTTGGCGTCTTTCAGGTCAAAAAAAGAGCCGCCCGCAAAGCCAGAAACCCCAGAACCGGCGAAAAAGTCGATGTTGCCGAAAAATTTGTGGTGACATTCAAACCCGGCAAAGAAATGGAAGAACGGGTCAAAGCTCTGGAAACTCAACAAGCTCTGGAAACCCCGGAGCCAGAAAATGCCCCAATGACCCAACCGGAGCCGGGCGTTTTTCAAGAAACACCAGTCCTCAATCCCGAAAATCCTAACACAACCCATTCCTTTTTAATTAAGAAAACACGCTGTTTTATGTGTTTAGCCAGGTTTCAATAAAAAAAAAAACTCGAATTGAGAATTTAAAAAAAAA
>JAZABE010000748.1:0-1822 GCA_036137535.1 Planctomycetota bacterium
CAGACCGGTCTGCGCCAGAACGAACCCAAAATCCATATCCTTTGGCACAAGACGCTCGATCGCAAAATACCGCCAAGAATCAGTTACAAAAAATCGGCTCGCTAAATCTGGGCCTCCAATATTGTCAATCACCATAAATCCATCCCGACTTGCCTCAATGGGCCGTGCAATTCGAAGATAACCTTCAACACGGACCAACTGATTTTTGATCAACTTAATCTTCGGTGATGTTATCCAAACCGGGGTCACTTCTAGCTGGCGGGTAATGTCATTCGCATCCCATGTACGGATCTGCATCGCTTTATGTCCCGGCAATCCCTTCAGGGCATCTGGCCTAACCTCGGAAATCGAAATATGTGTACTCACCTCACTAGAATCGTTCAAATGCTGTTTCCAACCTGAACTCGCCAAAACACGTAGTGAATCAAAGTCTGCACCCTGCAGGAGATTACCAGACCAATTTGCATTCTTGAGAATTTGCTCTAAAAACACAAAGCTGGACAACTGGGAAAAGTCCGAATTAAAAGGCGATGAAACAAAGTTCCGACTAACCAAAAGTTCCCGCTGAACGCCCACCTTAATGGTCGCCAGACTTTGATCGACTTGATCGAGAATGGTCTGGACTGTCGCTGTTTGCTTATTAGCCAATAATGACTTGACCCGTTCTAGGGAATCCCTGACCTCGTTGAGCGACACAAACGTCTTCGGCCTGTTGATTCGTCCCAGCGAAACATCTTCTAGAAGGGATTGGATTTGATTAAACGATTCATCGAGGATCTGGAACCGGTCTCTCAAAATACCCCCTTCTGATTCAAATTGGTTTGTGCACTGCTGGATGTATCGAAATGAAAGTGCATCTTCAGAGATCACAAATCGTTGAAACCCCTTTAAAGGATTTAAGGTTATTTTTAACTTGCCGGTTTTGGCCTGGTGTGCAACGGGAGTGATTCCCGTATCGGTAACTTGATAAACCCGGGGTGCTTTTTGATTAGTGTCTAGTTCTATTTCAGGTGTTCGGCGAAAGTTCTTTTGATGCTCCTTGACCATAGCGCAAGTCAACTGACTGCGGGGCAAATCAAACGACATAAACAATGATTCATCGACCGTATCTGCAGAAACCGTTCCCCCGGCAATCCAGGGATCAATCTGGATGAGCCGTCGATTAAGAACCCTTAAAATAGGCACCAACCATTGGGTTTGCGAGTTGGATTGTTGCAAGTTTGTGTTGGACTCGAAAACAAGGCCTCGAGCACCGGCAAATAATGACTGGAAAACCAAGTCCTCAATCTGGGTTGCAGAAAGCAGATCAAACTTCCTGGGTCCGCGCAGCAAACTTGCCTGTTCCTGAATGACACCCGGTAGCTGAGTTTGAATATTGACCCAAAAAGGCTTCCCTAACGGTTTTTGCTTAATCAGAAATTCACGAAATTCTTCAACTGAAAATGAAGTGCCAAACACGGGTTGAATAAATCGTTGAAAATCGACGACTTGTTCGTACTGATCGATCGGGAAATGCGCGTGACAAAAAGTGGGTCGCTCGATAACGGGTTTACGCTGCCTAAGCTTAGACAGACCCTGTTTCGTTTGGTTCAATTCGTTCGAAGTCAGCTTTGAACCTAGGTTCCAGGCCAAAATCATTTCCAAGTTACGTGAAGTGAGTAACGGCCGGGTTAGCTCATTTTCACCCAAGATCGGAGGGCACAAAATCCAGATTTGGTATTGCTGTGCCTGCTCAAGCTCTTTGACAGTCGGAAGCCGTTGCATCAGCACTGCATTAAACCCGGTTTTTTTCAGAAATGAAAACGTTTCACCGTTGTAATGA
>JAZABE010000749.1:0-3044 GCA_036137535.1 Planctomycetota bacterium
TTCCTTTCCATGACCAGCCTGGAATTGAATACGGAACCGAACAGCCCTTCCAGTTTGGCCGGTTTTATCCAGACTCGTCGCGACTTCCTCCTTAAACACAATGAAATTCAAAACTCACCCTTGCTGGCAATTCAGCCGCGAAACCCAAAGCCGACCACCACCAACCCGGTCAATGCCAAAATCCCCCTGGCAATTAATGAACTCTGTGCTTCAAACACTCTGGGCATAAAAGACCCTGAAAACCAGCGGGAAGACTGGATTGAACTGGTCAACTACGGAGAAACCACGATTGATCTAACCGGCCTCTATCTCTCCGACGACCCAGACAATTTGGACAAATGGAAATTCCCTGACGGAACACGACTAAATCGTGGAGGGTACTTGTTAATCTGGGCTGACGATGACAAAACCCAAACCGGTCTCCATGCCAATTTCAAGCTTGCTAAACAGGGTGAAGTCCTCCTATTAAGCAATGGGGTGGAAATCACGGACCAGGTGAAATTCGGCCCCCAAACAGACAATGTTTCCTGGGGGCGAAAAACGAGTTCCGCCGAAAAACCGGGAACGTTTTTCAAACTCACACCCAGTCCTGGAAAAGGTGACCCGGGCAACCAATAACCAATCAACCCAATCCACTGCCAACGAAAGGCACTGAGTAAACACCTTTCCAACAGCAGCAACCGGCAAAAACCATCCGACCCCCACGAAATGGCAGATTTTCGAAAAATCTCTGCTTAAGAATACAGGGTTTCCCCTATCTAGGGTTAGCCACTGGTAAATATACTGAAATTTCCGTTCGTTTTTTCAAGTGCTGCTTAAATCAACCGGAACTCCAATTGGACTGCCGGGTTAAAAGGCACTCAACGCATTTCAACCTCCGGTTCACTGAGCCCTATTTCATGGAATTTTTAGAAGTCCCTCTTTTTGACGATGATTTCTACAAGATGGTTGTTCGCTACGCGTTCAATCTCATTTTTGCCATTTTACTGGTCACACTTGTCTATTCCCGCAGGCACCACACGACCAGCTATGGATTCACATTCCTGATGATGAACACGATGGTGTTTTTCATTTGCTTTGCATTGAAAAAGTTAGAGCTCGAACTGGGAATGGCGCTCGGGCTATTTGCGATTTTTTCAGTGTTGCGTTACCGAACCGACGCCATGAAAATACACGACATGACCTATCTCTTTATCCTGGTGGGCATCGCGGTCATCAACGCACTTTCTAACCGAAAGACGAGTTATACCGAACTAATTTTCACCAACCTGATCATTTTGGCGGGCTGCGCTCTACTCGAACGGTTTCTCTGTGTGGGAAATATGAGTTCATGCCTGATTACCACGGAACGGATTGACTTGATGGGAAGCCAAAAAGAATCCGAACTCCGAGAATTCATCCGAACCACAACCGGCTTGGACGTCCGTTCGGCGCACATTGAAAAAGCCGACCTCAAAAATGCCAAGATTCAGGTCAGAGTCTTCCATCAACGAAATCGGGTACAATAGGCTTACGACCCTGAACGTCATTTTTTGGGTTTACCCAAAAAATCCATGATAATCTTGGGATAAAAACGATGCCCTTCATGACCCCAAGCCATATCGAACGAATCAGGGCAGCCCGCCGCATTAAAGATGGCCGCGATTCGAGCTGAATTCTTCTCAACATCGGATCGATGGTGCAAGCCATCCTTCACTCCGTGGACAATCAACAAAGAACGGGGCGCCACCAGCCCCCCAACGTCCGCCAACCCTCCCCAATCCAGGATCCCGGGAATCGCACAACAATCACAATGAAAGATATACCCTGTAGAACTGGTGATGGACGTCAAAGAGCAACTGGGAATCACGGATTGAATCCTGGTATCCATGGCTCCCGCATAGGCCGCTGCCACACCTCCACCTGAGTTACCGATCATCACCGTGGAATTCGGATCAACATCGTTTCTTTGCAGGGCCCAATCTAAAATTTTCATCAAATCCCAAACCCGTTCGCCAATCGGTGTCCTTCCGCTGATGAGGCAATGCATGAAATGGGCCCGGCAATCGCGACTACCGTGGCGCCCCTTAAAGTCTGGGACCAAAACATCATTCGCCAAACCCCGAGTTGCTGGAGCGATAGCCACGTAACCTTTAAGAACCAACTGTTCAGCAATATTTCCACCTTTGGCAAGTACCGACTGGCGATGTTCATCATCTTGATAAACCCCTGCGTAGGAATATCTTCCCCGGAGGTCATGGCCATGGGGACAAATCGCCAAGGGATGCGGCCCCCTACCTTTGGGTTTCAACAGAAAAAATGGAACTTGAATTCCCGGTTCCGTTTCAATTATTCCAGATAGCCTCTGGTAACCACTGGTCATTTGCATTGGTTTACCTAGTTGAATCCTGGGCCGATGATTTTTTAACTCCAAAGCCATGCGCGCGAGCCCACATTTTTCCGCTAGCGACTGACGAGCCGAGGCCTGCCACGCTTTTATCCCGCCAGGCCAGTTTTTCCGGTAAGCAAATTCCTGCCTGCCTTTCTGAATTCGCCCGAGGTATCTCGCTGTCGATTCCGGGAAATCCACGAACGGCTTGGGCTGCGCGACTATTGGATTAATCCCTAAAATTTCCATACAGGCCAGCAACCAAAAGCAATGGCCCCAATTCAAAACTGCAGTTTTCATCGCTTCATTCTTGACTGAAAACCGGCGGCTCACAAGATTAGACCGCTCCGAAATTCAAACCAATTTTACTTTTCAATGCTACCGGAATGGCTAGAGCTTGGAAGTTAGCCCGTACAGGCCTCCTTCCTTTTGGAAAATCAATAAGAAGCCAATCCCGACTGGAAGCAAACCTAACTCGATAAACCAAACGCTTTTAAGCGTATTTTGGGCACCTGATCCAACCAAATTTATTCGGCCAAAAACAATAGCAAATAAATTGGCGCGCAGCGATCGTCTCTTCAAAACCACTTTGATGTCAGTTTTAATACCTGTTGGAGCAAAACTCGATCCTGTCCCTCTTACCTACTTGCCCATATACCTATTGCCATGCCTTACA
>JAZABE010000750.1:0-2404 GCA_036137535.1 Planctomycetota bacterium
GAACTCCTCATTCGGGATTTTCTTTTTCAAACTGTCGATATGCCGCCGATAATCTTCGTCAGTGAACCGTGTCCCACCGACCTGGGCTTGTCCGCTCAAAGTCGAAACGGTGCCTGCCAAAGCGACAACTAATAGCCCCAGGTCTTGAAACGTTCTCCGGCCAAAACAAGAATGAAAAGGTTGGATCATGATGACCTCGGGGTGACATTAAGGACGGTGAATCGTACGACTTCACCCCATCGAGTCAACTATTGGCCCTACGCAGCAAGACCGGGTTGAGCCAAAGACCCTGCTCGTCTCAACCCGGCCTTCAACAGATTTGTTGGAGAATTGATTCTATTGACTATCAAAATATTGAAGAATCGCGTAAATTTATTGTTTTACATCCAACGAAGCTACGAGCCGAAACATCGTTTCCAGACCGAAATTCCTGTTTGTCAAAAGTTTGTAAAGCCCGGGGATTTTTTGGCGAACAAACTGGCAAGCGGGTTCTTTTGCCTTATTCAAAAAGGCTTGAGTTCGGATCAGGTAACCTCTAGCCCTAAATCAAAATTGCAGCCAACTGATGACTATTGACCAATATCAACTCTGCCCGTGTGGTAGCAACAAGAAGGTAAAATTCTGTTGCTCTCGTGATGTTCTACCAGAAATCAATAAAGTCTTAAAAGCGTTACAAGGCAATCAACGTGTCGCAGCTCTCGATTATGTCAACCATGCAATCGACAAAAACGGAGATGAAGATTGTCTGTTGAATATCAAGACCAACATCTTGCTTCAACTTGGTGAAGATGAAAAGGCGCGTGAAACAGCCAAACAGGTGTTGAAAAAAAATCCCGACAACCCAATTGCATTGGCCAACCACGGACTGCTTGATGCGTCAGCAGGTGAACTCGACAATGCAGTCGACAAGTTGCAACAATGTCTCGATTTGATCGAAGACAATGTTCCTTTCTCGGTTATCGAAGCCATCAAAATTGTTGGCGTGACCCTTTTACACAGCGGGCGGGTCACTGCGGGAAGAAGCCACCTGTTACTTTACCAGGGATTTCATCCTGAGTCTGACGAGCAGGTCTCCAAGTTGATCTCACAGACCTTCATGAGTCCAAAGATTCCTGTACTCCTCAAAGTCGAAAACCCAATCGTCCATGCTCCTCAAGATGCCCCCTGGAAGGAAAAAAGCGATCAGGCAAATACGCTGGGCAGCCGAGGTCGATGGCTAACTGCTATTGAAACCCTACAGGACGTTGACGAAGAATTTCCGGATCAGCCGATTGTCAGAAAGAACCTGGCCATCTACCAGAATTGCCTAGGGACTCCCGAAGACATGGCAGAAGCCTGGAGCGATTACGCCCATACACCCGGTGTCGATTTTGAGGACGCAGTCGAGGCCGAAGCTTTTGCCCAATTGGTTGACCCCGACCTTGAAGCCGAGTTGCTCGATGTTGTTTCCATTGCCTTTGCAGTCCCCAGTATCGACCAACTGATTGAAACACTCACTGCCGATAAACGATGCGATACGGTTCCTGTCAAGGACGAGCAGTTTGACAATGACCAACCCAAACCCAAAGCATCCTATCTGATTTTTGACCGCGAACGACCTGAGACTAGCGAATCCTTAACTCGAGAAACCGTTCCCAATGTCTGTTGCCAAATTTTTGTTTTTGGAAAACAGACGGATCGGGAAGCTCGCATCCAAATCGTGACCACTAAAAACGATGATTTCGAGCAAAAAATTGAAGCCGCCAAAACGGTCCTCGGAGACTTGATCGGAGAAGAAGGTGAGACCGAAGTCGTCTCCAATGTAACCCGGCTTTCGGACACACTCACTTGGGACTGGCAATTTCCAGCCGATACGCCCCGCGAACTCCAAACCACGCTCCTAAACGAACAGCGTCGACAGATCATGCTGGAGAAATGGCCCAAGCTGGCTCAACCCTCCCTCGGCGGGAAAACTCCGGAAGAAGTCATCGACCAGGATAAATACCAAATTGCACTCGCTGCTTCTGTTTTGTTACTTGAACTTTCGACCGACCACCAAATTTCAATGCAAGTTGAACTCGATGATCTTCGGATGCAACTCAAAATTCCGGCACGAAAAATATTTGAAGCAAGCGATTTTGAAAACCTCAATGAAATTTCTGCGGTTCGCCTCGGTCAAATTAATTTCGCGGGTATGGATGACGATTCTCTCGTGTCTCTTTTTCAACGAGCGGGAATTACAGCTTCCTATAAAGCGTTATCTAATATCTGTAACGAAATCTTAAAACGGGATTCTCTTGAAGAAAAGATCGATAAAACTAGTGTCTATTTAATGCTGGCCCGAATGCAACCTGAACTGGAAGATGCAGTCCAGTTAATTCAACAGGCGAGAAATCTCTGTATCCAAAAGAAAGTCTCACCGGCT
>JAZABE010000751.1:0-4951 GCA_036137535.1 Planctomycetota bacterium
AGGCGGAGGTTGAGAACGCGTGGATGGTTCACGTGCAGTCAATCAACCACGTTTATTTAGAAAGAATTAGAAAAGATGGCTGAAGGCACAATCAAAAGACTAACTGATAAGGGCTTTGGATTTATTGACACCGGGAGTGATAAAGACATGTTTTTTCACTCTTCGAGCCTCGAAGGTGTTCGGTACGATGAGCTCCACGAAGGACAACGAGTTTCCTTCACTGAAGGTATGGGACCTAAAGGTCCTTGCGCCGAAAACGTCAAGCCTGCTTAAGGCTGGGTTTTCAACTTAAACCTCTATTGCTGGCTTTCCGTATGAGTCTGACTGGCTTGAGGTGCGCGCCGATGATTTCCGCTTGAGAAGTCGTGAGTCGGCGTTTTTTTTTGGATTGACGGTCCACCGAGTTTCGACGGTCTGCTGAGTTATTGCAGCAATTGCGGGATCGCGCCTTGTTGCGGAGTGGACAGTCCAACGTCTAACGCACCATAGTGGGGGATTGGATTGCCGTAGGCGTTGAGGAGAGTGGTGTACAGGTTGCCCAGTGTTTTGTGGTTTGGTTTGCCCCAGGCTGGCAGCCGCAAATAGCGTTGGCCAAGTTTCAATGGGGTATTGTCTCCGGAGAGGACCACAAAAGGCCACTCGGTTCCATGGCTGTGATGCGTCTCACCATTGTCCGGGAAATAGAAGAGCAGCGTATTGTCAAACAGGGTGCCCGTGCCTTCAGGCACGCTTTTCAATCGAGTGACAATTCGGTCAATGGTCGACATGTGTTGTCGGCGGATGATTTCCCGGACTTCGAGATGAGTGAATCTCGCAACCGGTTTGCCATGGCCGACATCATGTTGGTTGACGTTTTCGCCCTCAATGCCCGGAAGCCCGGTATACCGGGTGCCCAACTCGTCTAATGTGAAGGCGATCACGTTGGTCATTCCGGAAATTAATGCGGAAAGAAGGATTTCGGTATGCCCTGCTTGCCGATTTACGGTAGATAGATCTTCCGTTAATTGTTGCGGGGCTAGCGCCGGTAGATTGCGGCGAATAATGTCCGCCATGGATTTGACTTTGGATTCGCGGGCCTGAAGTTCAGCCATTGCCGCTGCATAATTTTTGACTTTAGGTTTTTCAACACCGGTCAACTCACGTGCAATTGTGGCGTGGTGGTCTGTGATAAACTTCAGTGTTTTTTGCTCCAGTTCGTAATTGGCCTTGGATGCTTGATCCTGGGCAACGGATTTGAAAAGTTCCTGAACCGCCACCCGGGGAGAGCCAAAGGCATAGTTCGGCTGCTGCGGTCCGCGAGCGGAAAAGCCTTTCTCAATTCCATTGATATTTCCGCGGGAATTTCCCCCGCCTTGAGGGAAGCAGGCCAGTTCAATATGACCAAAAGGGGATGGGAACAGCTTGGCTAACTCAAAATCAACGGTGGCCCATTGAATCGAGCTAAGTCGTTCGTTGGCTTTGAATGCACCTAAAGATGAGCACCAAGTATGATGACCGGTTGTGCACATTTTCCCCGAAAGGCCTTGAAGGAGGGTGAGGTTTTTTTTGTGTTTTGAGAGGGGCTCCATCCATGCTGGAAGTTCGTGGGGTGCAAGGTCAACTTCCATCGGTTCTTTGTTCTTTTCCAGAGCCTTCAGGCGGGAATCAAACGTGGGGGGTGCCAGTGTTTCGGGAGGCAGGCCGTTGCCTTTGTGGAGGAAAATAAAGCGGGTCGGCGGTTTGTTTGATGCGCTTTCAGCGAGTAGTAATTGTGGGAGGAGTGAAATTGCACTGCTCCCCAGGAGTCCGGTTTGTAAAAATTGGCGGCGAGAATTCATCAGAGATTAACCGTGTAAAACATTTGAAGATATTATTGTATTGTAAATCCTAGGGTTTGCATTACTGCGCCGCCATTAGTTGGGGCCCACTTCGGAAGGAATGGGGAGAGGGTTTCGTTTGAAGATTTGTGATCTCCGGTAAATGAAAGAATCTGAACTCAACAGCGAAATGACGACTTCCTTGAAGCTGCCACCGCTGGTCAGGTAAGCTCGATCCGCTTCGATTAATGTACGGGAGTCAGAGAGAAGTTCATTACGGCCCATGAAAAACCGGAAGGCATGACGAATGAACGATTGCCGAACTCGCTCGGATTTTGCAAGCCGGTCGATTAAATCAAAAGCATCGTTGACATTCCCATCTAACGTCGGGTCTCCGGTTCCTTGAAGGTATCCACGGGTGTTGACCGGTTTAGTTCGGTACAGGTCTGAACCGTTCTTTTTTTGGGCTTTGCTTAGTAGGTTTTCAGGGGATTCTAAGGGTTCTTCTAATCGGTATCGGCCAAAATCATCGAAGCCTTCAAAGGTCAATCCCAGGGGATTCATTTGCTGATGACATTTCCAGCATTTGGCTTCGGTGGTCACTTGCTCGACCCTTTCCCGAAATGTTTTGTGCGGATTGTCCGGCACCTGAGCGTCGACCGTAATTGGCACGTCCGGTACTCGGCCCGCTAATAGTTTTTCTCGGATCCATCTTCCGCGGCGAATCGGGTCGGTTTGAAAATTCCCGGAATGGGCAATGAGCCAAGCAGGATGGGTTAAAAGCCCTTTACGGTTTTGGATTTGAAAAGGTTGTTCCGTCGGATAATCCCAGAACTCAACATCGTCGAGTCCTTTGAACTGTTTGTTTTCAATCTGGTTGTATCGAAAAATGTGGGGTGTCGGTGGAAGGTTGTAAAACGGGGAGTGATTGTAGGTGTAGCCATGGGCAAAGGAAACGGTTGTAAACGGTGTTCGGCCTTTACCGATGGTGTCTTCCCAGAAATACATGTGTCTGAGGAATTCCCTCTTCTGTTTTCCCCCCAAGATGCGAATGGATTTTCGGGCTTTGATGTAATCTTCGTTTTCGGCGATTGTTTGATCAGGGCGATTTTTCCAGTCGGTTGTTTTGAAATGATGGTAAGCCTCGGTCCACTCTTCAATGGTTTTTTTACCCGCAGCGTTATCTTTGTCGTGGTAGACGAAATAGCGATTAGTCGTCAGGAGCTGTTGAAATACATCTTGGTCACGGGAGAGCACCCAATCGACAACCCGATCCGCTTCTTTAACGAGGAAGCCTGGGGTTCCGGCAGTGCCCCGGGAAGGGTTTTGATAATAACCGTCACTTCGTTTGAGATCCTTGAATACTTTCGTTGCAGAGGGGTAGCCGAAAAATTCTCGAAAAAATCGGACTTGTTTGGGGTGGGTGCTGAAGTGGCTTTTCATGTTTTTCCCGCTTAATGCTGGATCAACAGGACCGAAAAACCAATTCTTGTCATTAATGAGGCGTGTAACTTCCCGGCGAAAATCATCAGGGGTTTTCAATCGTCCTTGGTTGGCAGCTTGAAAAAGTAAGGGGTCAGGTCCGCGGTCACCCAAGGCATAGGCAATCGCAAACGCGGATTCCTGCGGCGAAAGCGGTTTTCGACCCGAAGCGTCTGGAGGGTTAATTCCTAGTTCTATCCGGTAAAGAAATTCGGACTCCAGCAATACGGTTGAAAGCATCGTCTTAAGGCCGTTTTCATTGCCACCAAGTTGAATAGCCGAACGGAGTAGATTCAGGTAACGGATTTGTTCGGACGGTAGGGGCGAACGTCGCAATACGCTACGAAATTGCCGTCGGATGGCGGCGATCATTTCCGTTTGGGTTGGGGGAGAGGAGTGATCAACGATCGGGATGAATTCAGGAGGTGGATTGGGAGGGATCCAGCGATCTTTGGGGTTTTGCAATTTTTGCTGTAGCTTCGATCCCTGCGTGGTTTTGGACAGCGCACCAAGCAATTGCTTGTTCGCAATCCACTTGGCATTGTTCATCATGACCAGGAGATGGCCGCCGTCAAGAATGTGGGTGTCGTAATCGCGAACACCAGAATGGTCGGAGAGTACGAAAGGGTTAGTGACCCCGTAAAACGTTTTCTGGCGATTGCGACCTTCTAAACCAAAAACATCATTAACGCGTTCCAGAAAAATTTGTGGACTGACCAGCCATCGCCGAGATGGCGTGTACGGCTGCATTTGAATTGAACCATCAAAAAGTGTCGTGTGATCCACGTAATTGCCGTAATTGGGAAGCCGTAGTTTCTGGTCAAGATTGGACCTGCCTCTGGATTGGAGCTCTTGCCTCAACCAATGCGTTAAAACGTTTCTTGCAGCGGTATCCGGCTGTTCCTCACTGTCTGGGGGCATTAAGCGAAAAAAAAGTTGATCTTGAATTTGATTCAGTAAAACGAGTTGTTTGTCCAGGGGGAAACCGTTAAACCCGTCCAGCCGGACGCCTGCTTCGGCGGATTCATCGGAGTGACATTCAAAACAATGTTTTTCAATTAGGGCTTGGGCCTTGAGCGGAATGACAACTGGGTCCTCTGCGGTAGACACGACAGGCTGCCAAGGGATGAGAAAACCGATAGCGGTCCAGAGCAGGGGGTTGATCGACTGAAATATCGTCTTCGATCGGTCGTCAATTGAATTTTTGAGGATGATCGTTGGCATCATATAAAGGGTTTAGTTGAAGTCGAGCTGGCTTTTTTTAAGTTTAAGCGAATGGATGGGTTCGCCATCGATATTGATGATGGTGTATTTGACGGTTGGGTCCGAGGCTTGTAGGTCAAAATCAACGCGACCAAAAGACTGTTGTTGATTGTACCCAAAAAGAGAGTGCTTCATGATTGCATGAACGTGTTGGTTAGTGAGACGGGAGGAACTGAATTCGTATACGGGATACATTCCCGGGATACCGGTGTCGATCCGGTAGGCATCGGAGCGGTGTCGATCCGCCGAAAGAATAATAAGACCTGGGATTTTTTGATTAGCGATAAATTCGTAAAGCTGTTGTCTTTCTTCCGGGTAACCGTCCCAAGTATCTTTCGATCCGGGTTTTACCTTGGGTGCCAAGGGGACGTTTGAGCAAAGCACGGTAAAGGTCGCCGGTTTTTTGAGAG
>JAZABE010000752.1:0-6651 GCA_036137535.1 Planctomycetota bacterium
GATCCAACCAATGAATCACTTTACCGCAGCAACGCGTCCAAGTACCTGCTAAAACTTGATGACCTCGATTCCTGGATTCGCTCCGAACTTGCGCAACTTTCCGGCCCTAAAATCCTTGCAACCCACCATGACGCATTTGGTTACTTTGCCCGCGATTACGATTTTGAGATTGTTTCCCTCGCGAAGTGGTCGACCGAGGAAATCGGTGGGGGAACCAGCCTGGCTCGGCGACAAGAACTCATCAATGCCATTCGTAAACAAGGGGTCAAGGCAATTTTCACTGAGTCTTCCATTAACCCCGAAATCATGACGGTCATTGCCAAAGAAACGGGAGCCAAACTAGGAGGTAAACTATACTCAGATGCCATGGGAGCTAAGGGAAGCCAAGGCGAAACTTACATCGGGATGATGAAAGCCAATGTCACAACCCTAATAAATGCTCTCAAGTAGCGGCTATGCGACCTTTCCTTGTCTTATTATTGATGTTGGTCTTTCTGGGCACCGTGGCGACTTACGCCTGGATTTCCAACTGGCTGAAGCCCGCATCACCGGTCCACGCAACCCAACAGGCTGACGGTGATTACTCATTGAAAATCCAAATCAGTTTTGATCAAACCGTTGATTCCCAGGATAATTTGAAAGTCCTTTTAAATGGAACCCGCGTTTTCACAACGAAAAACCGAATCCCGTCATCGGAAGTCATTGAATTGCAAGATCTTCCGGTTCGTCTGGGTAAAAACCGTTTACACGTCAGTTTGAACACTCCCAGCTTCACCTACCACCAAAGGGTCAAAACCGCCGAATCCTTTTTGTTGGATGAACCCCTTAAAGCAACTAACAACGGATTTCGTTGTTGCCGTGTTCAAATATTTCACAACGGCGGCAGGCTACCAGGAGGTGATTTTACGGTTCATGCCGATGGGAAGCCTCAAATCATTGTCGATGCGACATTCAATGTCGCGGACAGCCAGTCTCATCCCCATTCCCATTAATGACTCCCCAATTGCCAAACGCCATCGACGTAAACCACCTGACGGTCAGCTATGGCCCGGTTCCGGCCCTACTCGACGTTTCGTTTGGAATTAGGCCGGGCCAAATCGTCGGCATTATTGGCCCGAACGGTTCAGGCAAATCCACCCTTATTAAATCCATACTCGGGTTTATAAAACCCGACTATGGTTCAATCCAACTCTTTGGGCAACCCGCAGATCAACTCAACGGAACAGTTGCCTACGTTCCCCAACGGGGTGCCGTCGACTGGGATTTTCCAGTAACCGTCCGAGATGTCGCCTTGATGGGAAGGTACACCAACACACCGTGGTGGCGAGACCTTTCCTCACGAGACAAGCAAATCGCCGATGACGCATTGGAAATGGTTCGCATGAGCGAATTTCGAAACCGTCAAATCGGCCAACTTTCAGGCGGCCAACAGCAACGCGTCTTTATGGCGAGAGCCCTCGCCCAAGATAGTGAGCTGTTATTGCTAGACGAACCTTTTTCTGGAGTGGATGCGGCGACCGAACGTGCCATTCTCGATGTTCTCCGCCAAACCAAACAAGCCGGAAGAACGACGCTTGTTGTTCACCATGATCTGGCGACTGCCGCGGAATATTTTGACCAATTGATCCTTTTAAAACAAAGGCTTTTTGGCTGTGGCGAACCGGACAAGATCTTGCAACCCGGTTTGTTGGCCGAGGTTTACGAGGGGACGTTGCGTGTTTTCTCAGACTTGGCTTCACAACCAAATACTCCTGAAAACGAACACTTGGACTCATCCACTGGAGATCACCATGGATAAGGCCCAGTTGATGGAATGGCATGTCGCCAATGCGGGAATGATCAAGGCCTTGATCGCTGGCTCTTTTATTTCGATCGCTTGCGGGGTCATTGGCTGTTTCATTGTGTTGCGGCGAATGTCGTTCCTCGCAGATGCCGTGGCTCACGCCATGCTGGCCGGCGTAGTGGCGTCCTACCTGCTGCTGCGAGCCGTTTTTGGTTTTCAAGCCAATTCGTTAATCATCTTGGTTGGCGCCATGTTTGCAGGATTATTGACCGTAGCATTGATAGGATTTGTGACTAAAGTCTCCCGGGTTAAAGAGGATGCCGCCATTGGCATCATGTATACCGGGATTTTTGCATTAGGCGGTTTTTTTGCATCAATCAAATCTTTTTCCGAATACATCGACGTAGATCTGGTGGGTTTTATCACTGGAAGTGTGGTGACAACAAGCCTCGCTGATCTTTGGATGCTGGCAGTGATTTCCATCGTCGTTTTCACGGCAGTGATCATGTTCTACCGACAACTCTTACTAACCAGTTTTGACCCGGTCATGGCCGCGTCAATTGGAATTCCCGTTTTGGCAATTGACTACCTCCTGACCGCCTGCACGAGCTTGGTGGTCGTCTGTGGCGTCAATATCGTGGGTGTCATTCTCGTCGTCGCCCTGCTCATCACCCCAGCGGCCACAGCCCATCTGTTATTTGATCGACTTCATCGAATGTTAATCGGTTCGGCAGTTTTTGGGCTTCTTGGCTTCTGGTCAGGCTATTTTGTCTCCATGTGGACTGGAAATGCACCTGGCCCATCCGTCGTCGTGATGAGCACTTTGATTTTCTTAATCACACTTGTTGTGGCTCCCCGCTATGGCCTGATTGCCAATTGGCTTCGGAAACGCAACCAGGTTCCCCAGGAATTCATCGAAGACATCATGGGCTACATCCTCAAAACCAATGGCCAAACCGAATTGAAACAAATCACGCGAGAACTGGTTTACCCGGGATTTTCCACCAAGGCTGCTATTCAAATCCTGGAAAAGGAAGATTTGATCCATCTCAAAAATGGAGCCGTCCAATTAACTCCAACAGGAGAACGCACCGCCAAAAAGTTACGACGGGCCCACCGGCTCTGGGAAACATACCTGCAATCGACCGGTATGGCCGCAGACCAAGTCCACGAAAAAGCCCACCTGCTTGAACATGTTAATGATGAAGAGGCGGTGGATTACCTTGACCATAAACTGGGGCACCCTTTAACCGATCCCCACGGTGCCGAAATCCCGGAAGATTTCGTGCACATCGAAGCCGGTGGCAAACTTCGATTAAGCCTTCTCCGGGAGGGAGATATCGCGATTATCACCAATGCGGGAGAAATGGCAGTGCATCCCCAGTTCACCGTGGGCTCTCGAATTGAAATCGGACCCCGAATTTCCAGCAATTTATGGACAGCAAAAATCATTGACAATGGAATGACTTTCAAACTGGATCATCCAACGGCTGATACCGTCATTGTTTTGAAAGAAAATACCCAGACGGCTGAAAAACCTTAAATTTCACTCACCTTGATACTTCATTGAGGTTAACGGCCCAATCGCCAATGTGTTGGCTGGGGCCATCGGATACTTTTCAGCAACCCGATTTAGGTCCTCGATGCCCAAGGATTCATACTTGTCCGCGACCTCGCGTACAGTCAGATATTCCTGCCGAGACAACCAATTTGAACCCACCGAAAACATTCGATTTTCCGGTCGTTCGCTTCCTAGGATAATTGCAGAATTAATTTTTGCTTTGGCCAACACCAATTCAGAACCCGATACTCCTCCTCCGGAAAGCTCTTGTTGCATTTTCACTAAACGCTCGAAATTCTGTTCGGCAGATTCTGGATGGCCACACAAAAAATTCATCAAAACGCCGGCATTTTGGTATTCATACGCTCCCATCACTGCACATTCGGCCATTCCGGTATCCAAAAATTCCCAGTACATTCGACTGCCACTATCATCACCAAAAATGGAAGCAAGAACGCGGGTGGCGTACCGGTCATCGTTTTCCATTGCGGGGCCGGGACACAATTGAATCAGGTATTGCTGGGCCGCGGATTCTTTTTCAACGCAATTAAATCCAAAATGGGGTACCGCCGACTCGGTTTGACGGGTTCCCTCGACCGCGGGCCAAGCACCGCATTTTTCTTCGGCCACGCGAACTAGGCTATTAAAATCAACATTGCCGGCTGCCACCAACGTGATATTACCCGGACTGTATCTTTCCTTAAAATACTCCCTCATCTTCAAGGGGGTTAATTCAGAAACCGTTTCAACGGTTCCCAAAATACTCTGTCCCAGCGGATGATTACCAAAATAAGATGCCATGATTTTTTCGTGCCCTCCAAAAGGAGGTTGATCATCGTACATCATAATTTCTTCGCAGATAACCTTCTTTTCCATTTCAAAATCGTCATCTCGCAAACTGGGACGCAATAAATCACCGAGCAATTCAACCGCGCGATCCTGAAATTCCGGCAAAACCGTCGAATGGTAGATGGTCTTTTCCTCACCGGTCCTGGCATTACTATGCGAGCCCATTTCATCAAGCTCCCGATTAACCTGCTCCGCCGTTCGATGAGGCGTGCCCTTGAAGGCCATGTGTTCAAGAAAATGGCTAACGCCACCAATTTCGGATGTTTCATCCCGAGAACCGGCATTTACAAAAAAACCAATTGCAGTGGAATACGCTCTTGGGTTAACCTCGGAAATCACCTGCAACCCGTTGTCAAGCTGATGCTGTCGAAACTCCACTCGGTTCCTCCAAAGAATGCGGTCCAAGCGTGACCAAGTTAAATTCACGGGGGGGATGCGACGCGACGTAGTCGTTAATCCGGTCAACCGTCAAACCATTAATTATCGCTGTCAATTCATCCAGCGTTCTCACTTTCCCCAGGTGATAAAAATCACCGACAATCGATGCAGCCCGGGAACGGCTTGACTCTTGCTGCATGACCAGAGAACTTCGAATCGAAATCTTCAGTCGATCCAGTTCTTCTTGCGTGACTCCCTGCCCTAAGCGATTTAATTCATTTACGGTGACGTCCAAAGTTTCTTGCGCTCGATCTGCACTAGTCCCAGCGTAGACGACCACGCTTCCCCGATCCTTTAAAGAATGCACCGCCGCATAAACCGTGTAACAAAGCCCTCGCTTTTCCCGCACCTCGGTAAACAATCTTGAACTCATGCCATCACTCAAAATCCCAACCGCTCCCCGGGCCAAAAAATAATCTGGATCGGAATACGCAACACCAGGAAAGGCTAAACCGATGTGCGTTTGGTTGGAATCGTGAGCAATATGAAAATTCCCTTTTTGAGCCGGGGTCTCTTGGATCGTCTCAGTTGCAACCGGTTGCCAATCATCAAAAAGTTTTGCCAAGTGGTCCCGCACAGATTCAAATTCCACTTTTCCGGCCACTGAAACGATCGCTCCGTTAGGTTGATAAAAACTCTGGAAATAGCTGGTAACATCCTCAATCGTCATCGACTCTACCGATTCATGGGTGCCGACTGAACTGCGGCCGTAAGGTTCGGGGTAACGACGACGGCGAAGTTCCAACATCGTTTTCTGCCCCAAATCATCATCGAGCGATCCAATCTCCTGCAAACAGACTGCCCTACCTTCTTCTAGCTGCGTTTTGGGCAGATGGGGATCCTGGATCATCTCAGAAACGATTTCCAAGGCAGCCGGCAGTGATTGGGCAGGCATGGCTGCGCCAAAATTCGTATGAGAAATCGAAACCGAGGAAGATATTTCGGTACCCAGTTTTTCAAGGTCTTCGATGTACTGTCGACTGGAACGATTGGCACAGCCTCGTTGAACCATTTCGCAGACAAAATTCCCTAGGCCAACTTTACCAACCGGATCGACCTGGCAACCACCGGGTACCGAAATAGCCACTGCGGCCGATTCCAACCACGGCATGGTTTCGGCAATGAGCGTAAGACCATTCCCAAAGGTGTGGTACTGTATATTTTGTACGATTTCAGACACAGTCGGTTCGATGAAAACAGGGCTTCTGGCTTGAATATCGAGAACCTTGCCATGGAATCCAGTTTCCAAGACGGTCACACGATCTATTTTTTATATGCGAATCCCAAACTCTGAGATAGCGGGTGTACAAATGCCTTGAAAATTTGAGATACTGGGGACATGAAAAAAATCATTGGGCATCAAGATATTGCTAGACGATTCGAGAACTCAATTCGCCAAAATCGGCTGGCTAGCACGTTTTTATTTGTCGGCCCCGAAGGTGTCGGCAAAAAAACATTTGCCTTGGAATTCGCGAAATCCCTATTGTGCGAAACCCACCCAAACCATGAATTGAACTCCTGCGGAAATTGCGAAGGCTGTCAACTGTTTGATGCAGGCAATCATCCCGACTTCCATTTTGTCCAAAAATCAAAAAACAAGGCATTCCTGCAAATCGAACAATTTATTGGCGACCGTGACCACCGAAACCGAAAAGGCCTTTGCCACGATCTTTTCTTGTCACCGTTTCGAGGCGGGCATAAGATTGCGGTCATTGATGATACTGATTTTTTCAATCAGGAAAGTGCCAACTGCCTACTAAAACTCCTGGAAGAACCACCGGACCATTCCATTTTGGTGATGATTGGCACCAGTGAACACAAACAATTGGACACCATTCGTTCCCGATCTCAAGTGATTCATTTCCAGCCGTTAAGTGAAGCGAATGTACTAAAAATCCTCGAATCGCTTGACACTTCAACCGCTTCCCTATCGGCACGGGAAATCGCATCTCTTTCCGAGGGCAGCCTGAACGTCATTCACCAGATCCTCGAAGAGGGCCTGTTGGAATTTCGGGACCGG
>JAZABE010000753.1:0-1171 GCA_036137535.1 Planctomycetota bacterium
CTCCTGATGTTTTTTTAATTCTTGGTTCGAGAACGAGGGCAAACCGAATTGAACAGGTAAATTGCCGTTGGATTTGCGAATAAAAACAAAACGGTGCAGCCGATCATGGCCCTGAACGCCAGACACAGCATTCAGGTGGTTGAACGAAGGCGTAAGGGCCAAACTGGTGGTTCCAAGAGCTGTCGTCTTTAACCATTCTCGTCGACAAGTTAGCATGCTTATTCCTTGGTATTGCGTTTGCGATAGATAAAAGAGTCCGAAGTAAGCAACGCCACGACTACTTCGTTAAAACTTCCGTTACTATTCAGGTAGGCTTTTTCTGCGTCGATCAGCGTTTTAGAATCCGAAAGTGTTTCGTTACGCCCCAAAAAGAAACGGAAGGCATGTCGAATGATCGACTGCCGAACCTTACCGGATTTTGCAAGACGGTTGATTAAGTCAAAAGCGTCTTCGACCGCCCCGTCCAATCCTGAATCGCCTGCACCCTCCAACACTCCGCGGGCATCAACCGGTAATGTTTTGTAAACCGGAAGCGAAGCTCCAAATTCATTGGTTTTGCCCCGCTTTGCTGCTTCGATCAAGTTCTCCGGGTGCTCTAGCCTTTCCTGGGTTCGATATCGGCCGAAGTCATCAAAGATTTCAAACGGAAAACCAAGAGGATCCATCTTTTGGTGGCAGCGCCAACAATAAGTATCGCCAGTTCGGTCTTCCATCCGTTGACGAAGCGTTTTGTGGTGACTAGGTGGAATAACCGCATCGACGGTAATAGGAACATCAGGAATGGTTCCGGCCAGCAGTTTTTCCCGAATCCATTTGCCTCGGTGAATGGGGTCTGTTTCCAGGTTTTTTGCATGGGCGATCAACCATGCAGGGTGAGTCAACATGCCCTTTCGATTGGGAATCCGGGCGGGTTGTTGCGGTGGGTAATCCCAAGTTTTCCAATCAAGATTCCAATACGAGGCGACCTGCTCACCGCGCATCTGCTGACCCGTACGACCCAAAACGTTTCCGCCGTGCCAGAAACCCATCGACATTTTCATGTAAGGCATGCCATTGACTTGCCCTTTGTTGAAATGAAGTTCAAGTGCCGGCATGATTCGCTTCAAAGCCGTCAACAACGATTTATGATCACCACCACGCACCTTACGGAATTCCCAGATCCCCAGCATGA
>JAZABE010000754.1:0-1760 GCA_036137535.1 Planctomycetota bacterium
GGGAGTTCCCTGCAACCAGTTTGCTCAACAGGAACCTGGCACCGCTGATGAAATTCAAAGTTTTTGTCAAAAAAATTACGGCGTTCAATTTGACCTGTTGGCCAAGGTTGATGTCAACGGGAAGAAAGCGTGTGGGCTTTATCAGCACCTGACCAGTGTTGATGCCAAGCCGGTCGGTAAGGGAAAAATCAGCTGGAATTTTGAAAAGTTTATCGTGAACCGGCAGGGAAATGTGGTTGCGAGAATCAAACCCTTTGTGCAACCGGATGACGAAAGCGTGATCGCGCTCATCGAAGCCGAATTGGCCAAAAAATAATCAGGTCGATACGATTGCGGTGCCTCCCTTGAATCGAACCCTGGTTTCAAATGGCATTTTCAAGTTCAGAAAAACGAGTGTGAGGACTCGGTTAAAGAGGTGTTCGCGGTCGATCTGAAAAGCTTGGTTCCCCGAGTCGTTGTTTGCGCGGACGCTTGGATTCGGGTTCCTCGAGGGAAACGAGCAGGGGTAGCCAAACACAGGGTTTGGAATCCTGCCAACTTGCATCCGCGTGTTATTGCTTTTGAATTGGATTGCTAAACAAAATGTATGGTTCGCATTCGGTTGTCCACA
Organism: Planctomycetota bacterium; assembly: GCA_036137535.1. Classification (GTDB taxonomy): domain Bacteria; phylum Planctomycetota; class Planctomycetia; order Pirellulales; family Pirellulaceae; genus JABAAE01. The sequence continues at coordinate 611 of JAZABE010000754.1, forward strand.
GGACGGTTTGTTTTTTTGGGATTTTAACAGGTTCAATTGGTGGCTTATTGGCTTTGATGGCTAAGCCTTCTTTCTCGGCAACGCTCGACCGTGACCCGATCCGGCTAACCCATGGTCCGATGCTGGGAAACGTGACGGCCCGTTCGATCAAAGTCTGGGGACGAACGTCGGATGCGGGTCTGTTTCATGTTCGATATGGAACTGAGCAGGGCAATTTGGACCTGAAAAGTGAAGAAGCTGTTACTCGGATTGAAGATGACAATACGGGGTCAGTCACTCTGAGGAAGTTGTTGCCGGATACTCGTTACTATTACCGCGTTTGGGTGAATGGGCGTCCCCACGGTATTCCGGCTTCGTTTCGGACGGTGCCGAGCCCGGCGACCACTCAAAATGAAAAGTACAATCCCCGCGGCCTGTTTAATTTTTCCTTCGAAGTCGGTTCTTGTGCGAATCAAAATCCACTACATGGGATCGGTCACTGGCAGCCGGCTTATGAAAACTTGAACAAAAACTGGGCCGATAAAGTTAATTTCCACATTATGAACGGGGATTGGCTTTATGAAGAATTGAGGGAATTTCCAGTCGAAGCGTGGCGTTTGCAGCAGGGGGTTCAAACGGTTCCTAGGTCCGTGGAAGTAATGCCATCACTAGTTGGTGTCTGGGAAAATTACAAGTTGTACATGTCCCGGGGAGATGAATTGATGAAATGGCATCGGAATGTGCCTTCGTTTTTTACTTTCGATGATCATGAATTGGTGAACGATATTTGGGGCGCCGGTTCCGCGGGTAAACGGCACCGCCGAACGGTATTTCGAGATATTGGTACTTATGGTTGGCATAATTACTTAGGATGGGCCAATCCGACGGCAATCAACCACCGAGTCCATTTTGGACGAGCTCAAATGACCAAGGGTTCCAACTTACTGGTGGACCCGCGGGCTGACTTTACCAATATGTCGTTGGAAGAAATGTTAAATCTGCATGTGCATTGGGGGACCATCCATGCAGGTGTGAATGAAATGAAATATGACAACGATGAAGGCCACAAGAATTCCTACGTTTATGAGATCGTCAAAGTTGTCGATCAACACACACTGCAGTTACAGATGCCGGCCAAGATCACGGATGAAGTCAGTTATTCCATTGGCAG
>JAZABE010000755.1:0-1710 GCA_036137535.1 Planctomycetota bacterium
CGCGAATTCACCGCATCCACTTTTTTCCCCCTCGTTAAAACGCAGATTCTCCAGGACGACGACACCGCCTTCAGAAAGATGAGACACTTTCTCAGAAGCATCTTCTCCAATGGTATCCGTCGCCAAAACCACATTAACACCTAGTAATTCACCCAAACGCTCCGCGACTGGAGCCAAACTGAAACGGTAATCATTTTCATCACCTTGAGGACGTCCGAGGTGACTCATCAACACAAGACGTCCTTTCCGATCCAATACGGATTTAATCGATGGCAATGCCATTTGGATTCGCCGATCGTCTGTTATCTGTAAATCCTTACCAAGTGGAACATTAAAGTCCACACGCATCAGAACTGACTTACCCGCCACTTCCACCTGGTCGATTGATTTCTTGGCCATTACGTTTTTACCATCCTGTTAATAGCTGCTGACATTTTGAGATCTAAACCTATTCTGCAGACTAAACCATGAATTGACCAGTGGGCACGCAAACGGAATCTCATTTGAACCTATTTCAATAATTCGCTTTGCTTTAGAACCATAAAAAACATTACATTGCACTGGCTCGGGTGACTTATATCTCCCCTTGAATGAAAGAACTTAGATGGCAGAAATCATGAATTGGTGGCAATGGACTCTGACGGTCGTCGCCGGACTACTAACACTCATTGCTATTCGTGACCTGACTCAGAAAAAGCACACAATCCTGCGCAACTTCCCGCTGATCGGACATCTGCGGTATTGGCTGGAGACAATCGGTCCTGAATTGCGGCAATACATTGTGACAAGTAACAATGAGGAACGGCCATTCTCCAGAGACCAACGCCGCTGGGTCTATGCATCCGCCAAACTACAGAATAACTATTTCGGGTTTGGAACGGACAAAGATGTCGAACACTCGCCAAATCATCTCATCATCAAACACTCCGCCTTTCCCATTTCAACACTACGCAAGAATGAGCTCGGCTATGACCCTCTGCACTCCATTCCTGCCGCCAAAGTTTTAGGCCGGCACCGAGACCGAAAACACCAGTTTCGCCCTGAGTCGATCGTTAATGTTTCGGCGATGAGGTATTGATCGTTAAGTGCGACTGCGGTCGAATCGATTAACCGCGGTTGTGAAACATCGAATTGCCTACACAATACCGGTGAGGGGGGCATTAGTCCTTTTCATCTCAAGGGGGGGAACCTGATTTGGCAACTTGGCACAGGTTACTTTGGCGCCCGAGCCGCAGACGGCGGGTTCAGCGAAGAGAAATTCAAGCAAACCCTTGCGTCGGCCAATGGCAAAGTAAAGGCGATTGAAATCAAGTTCAGTCAGGGGGCGAAACCGGGGCTCGGAGGAATGCTCCCGGCAGCCAAAGTAACTCCGGAGATTGCAAAAATCCGAGGAATCCCCGTCCACAAAGACTGTGCAAGCCCGGCATTTCACTCAGCATTTTCAAACGTTGACGAGATGTTGGATTTTGTCGAACGAATTGCTGACATCAGCGGGCTTCCAGTAGGTATCAAGAGTGCTGTTGGCGAAATGAGTTTTTGGGACGAGTTAATTTCCCAAATGAGCAGCGGAACTCGGGGCGTCGATTATATTGCGATCGATGGTGCTGAAGGTGGAACCGGAGCTGCCCCACTCGCATTTTCTGATCATGTTGCCCTACCTTTCAAACTCGGCTTCACACGGGTCTACCGACGGTTCGAAGAGGCGAATCT
>JAZABE010000756.1:0-3987 GCA_036137535.1 Planctomycetota bacterium
TTTACAAAGATTGAAATCTATTCGGCAAAGGTTCACGGATGATATTGCCGGGTAATGTCCAGTAATTCATCATGCACATGCCCGTTCGACGCCAAGACCGTGGATTCTTTCAACGTTAATTCATCCCCTTTACAAGTCGTCACCTTTCCCCCGGCTTCTTCGACAAAAAGTCGGCCGGCGGCAAAATCCCAAGGGGCTAAACGGTATTCAAAAAATCCGCCGTATCGTCCGCTCGCGACCTGAATCAAATCCAGTGAAGCGGTTCCAAATCGTCGAATGCCGTGAATATTCTTGGCAAAGCAAGCTTCAACGGCTCGCAATGTCGCGCGCATCATTTCCCCCCGGTCATAATAAAATCCACAACCGACCAATGCTTCAGACAGCGTGGCAATTCTAGAAACCCCTAAACGCTGTGAACCCCAATAGGCCCCTTCGTTTTTTTTCGCGCAATAAAGGTCATCACGGACCGGGTTCCAAATCACACCACAGTGAGGTTTACCTTTTTTCCAAAACCCAATAGAAACTGCAAAATGGGGAATCTGGTGGGCGAAATTATTGGTTCCATCCAGCGGGTCTACGACCCAAAGGCATTCCGAATCAACGTCCCCTTTTTGATTTTCTTCGGCCAAAATCGCATGATCCGGAAATTCTTTCCGGATGACTTCGACAATTGCTTTTTCGGAATGCAAATCGGCTTCCGTGACCAGGTTGGAAACCGCTTTGTTTTGAAAACCAATTTTTTGATTGAAATATTCCTTGCAGATATCCCCACCAACCCTGGCGGCCTCCATTGCAACGTCCAAATAACGATCACCTCGGCTGAGTGTCATGTTCAAATCGATATTTCCGTTTTTCAAGCAGAGCGTCAGTCGCTCCTGACACTAAAATTAAAAAGGCTCAAACCAGGCAAACCGCCACGTCTACGAACTGAAAGCCGTGCTTGGCAATGCCCTCAAAAGTTTGCTGAACGACGCAACTCCGATAAAACCGGGATCATGGGTCTCCGAATTTCATCCCCCGCACCTGGGTTTACCGTGGGACCGGATTTGGCCGAACGGGAATTCCATGGCAGGCCGATACCCCCTTCATTTAAAGTGTCGGCGGCCAAGGAATCGGGAGGCAACAAACGATTACCTGACCATCCGGCAGTCGAGGTTTTGGGCCCAGATCCACCACCGCCCACACTGACCATTTTTGGCAACGCCACGAAGGGAACATAACCGGAAACGCCGCTCGGGACGGCGAGTTCGGCCCCGCGACTTCCGTTTCCATTTAACGCTGATGCAACTTGGCCCCGTTCAAATAGGTGCACCAATCGAGAAATCGTCAACTGGCGATAGATGGTCTTCAACCCAGAATAGATCCCTTCGTCCACATGAACCGCCGCGGCGTTACAAACGCCAATCAAATCGCCCTGCTGGTTAAATAATCCACCACCGCTGCGGCCATCCATGGGGCGACCATAAACATCGTGCTTTTCCACACCATCATAAATCGCCTGACGCTTGTAATGACTTCTGCGAATTGATGGAACTCTCCCTTGATCACACCCAACCGTAAAAACGTCAGACTGATACCCCTCAAGGTGCCCCCGCTTCGAAAGGTTTACCGCAGGAATATTCGACGGTGTTTTCAGTACCACGAGCGCAACATCATGAGCGTCTGAATCGTAAGACACCAAAATCCCTTCCACGGTCCGAGTTCCTTGGGGGAGAAAAACATCCGCTTCAATTCGACCTTTACCACCCGAATCCCTGAAAATATGACCACACGTCAGCACCAATGCGTCCCGACCCTTGGAATGAATCACCGTTCCACTGCCGTGCGACGTCCCCGCTGAATCAACGACCCGCAATCGAACTGTCGCATGGTAAGCAATTTGTTCTTGGGAAGTTGCCAAATGAGCAACCGGAAATTTACCTTGACGATCCAGCGGCTTGGGAGCTTGCGTTACACTAGACCATTGATTGCCAACACCTTCAAAACCGGTTTGGATGTAGCGTGGAGCAAGCGGCGGTGACACTACTCCATCCAAAGAGAACTCTCTGAATTCATCACCTGAATCGCGGGAACCATTAAAAAGACCGGTCAACAACTCACGAATTTTTCCCCGCCGCTCCGAGACGCTTTCCCGGACCCGTGAATAGAGTTCCCGAAATCTGGAGAATGCAGATTGCCCTTCAAGACGCCCGCCCAACCGGTTACCTTGCAGTAAAACCAGCGATGGCAACGAACGCACACGAAAGGTTTTGGTTAATTTTGGAAAATCCTTGGCCGGAAAGGACCGGATCCGAAACCCACTTTCAACCGCCACTTTCACGATGTCGTTGGCCTGGGCAGTTTGCCCCGGTGATTTATCGAAAAAATAATAAAGTTCTTCTGAAGACGGGTTCTGTGCGGCTCCGTGTCGAACACTCAGCCAAAACAGCAAAAACGCAAACAACCGAAAGCTTACGTGCATTGTTTTCCTTCCTTGGAAATGCCGGATGTGAATCAAGAAACGGTTGATTCCTCCCTGATTGTTTTCTGGATCGAAATCATTCCTCATTCAATTCCTAGATTGTGCCGATTCTTCCAAAGTTGACAACTCCGATCCCCGCGGCTTCACTTCCCGGCACTCATTCGCCTAGAATGGTAACAATGATGTCGTGTTATTCAAACAAGAGGAGGGCCCAATGAAACCTGCTAGCATTGGCTTGCTGGGCGTCTTCCTCTGCACCCCCCTGCTCGCCGGCAGACTTGCCGCCCAACCAAATCCGACCTACTCGCACCCGGTCATCATTCCCCTCAAAGATCCGATCAGCCCTCTGAGCTGGGCCTATTTTCAACGAAAGCTGGCTTTGGCCAAAGCCAATCAAGCCGATCTGCTGGTCATTGAAATTGACAGCCCTGGAGGAACTCTTGAGGAAAGCCTGCTACTTGCCGAAGCCCTTCGCGACGTTGACTGGGCCAAAACCATTGCCTACATTCCAGACAAAGCTTTGAGCGGGGCCGCTTTAGCGTCTTTGGGTTGTGATGAAATCATTCTCAGTTCCCGCGCCCGAATCGGAGATGCCGGGATTATTTTCATGGATCGAGGCTTCGCGTTCCGTTACGCTCCTGAAAAATTAATTACCGATCTTGTCAGGCGAGCACGTGATTTGGCGGAATTCAAAGGACGCCCCCCTGCCCTGGTCGAGGCCATGATCGACATGGATACGCTGGTGTTTCAAAATCGCCAAAACCCTCTCGCCTTTGAAACAAGACGGGCGGCCAATAGTGGCTATCCACACCGGAAAGACCTGGAGACCAAAGACCCAAATCAATTCCAACAAAAACTGGATTTAGCTCAATGGCAACTGGTAGAAGAATCCAATGAAGGGCGATTCTTCGAAGTCAATGGGGTGCGAGCCGTTGAGCTTGGGCTGGGAGAATCTAATGCTGATACTCTCGAAGACCTCAAAGCTGAACTCAAGAAAAGGCTTGGGTTGGAAAACGAGTTTGCGGTTTATCGCAAAACACTGACTGACGTTGTCGTATTCTGGCTTAATGTTCCAATCGTTACTGGGCTCTTATTTGTGATTGGTTTAGTGGCAATCTACCTGGAATTCACCGCTCCCGGCATCGGCATCGGCGCCTTGATCGCTGGCCTCTGTTTCTCGCTGTTTTTTTGGAGTCACTTTTTAGGTGGCACTGCTGGCTGGCTGGAATTATTGCTTTTTATAGCCGGTTTGGTGTTTGTCATTATTGAAATGTTTGTCATTCCGGGGTTCGGCATTCCGGGACTGGCGGGTTTATTTCTGGTAATCGCAAGTATCACCATGGCCTCCCAGGACTTCATCGTTCCCCAAAACGATCGACAGATGCAAACTCTGCAAACCAATCTCCTGGTCGTTGTCGGTTCCGGCTGCTTGTTCCTCGTTGGAGCCGTGTTTTTTTAAAGATAACAGGGTAAACATACCCTGTTTTGCCAAATAAATTTGGTTGCCCCCCAACAAAAAAAAGAAC
>JAZABE010000757.1:0-1978 GCA_036137535.1 Planctomycetota bacterium
CCCATTGTTGATCATTAACTTGGGCAGGTGCACCACCGCCGCCGTGCATCGAGATAAAAAGGCTACGGCCTTCCTTCGGTCGTTTTCCAAAAATCTTATAATCAAACTTCATGGATAGTTTTCCAAGCGTAATGACTTTATTCGTCCAGGCTTGTTTTCGATCGGTCTGAATTTGATTTTGGAAATCCTTCAACAACAAGTCGCTGGCCTTGGCCGCCTGCTCTTTGGTCAGCCGCTTGACAGCAAATGACTGCTTGGCAATTTCAGATCTTGAACTCGGGGTTTCGTTCAACCAACGGGTGAGTTCTTCCACCGGATCTCCACCGTGGCAAACCTTTCCCGTTAACAGGAGAATCACCGTAAAAAAAACAAATCGAAAATTCATGATGGTTTCCAGAGCAAAAGTAAAGTTACCCAAGAATAAATCATTCGAACCCAATTGAGAATGATCCTTGACTCAGGGTTTCACAAATATCCGGTGCAAAAAGATCAAAATATGTGGCAAGATCAGTAGATCTCCAAGCAATGCCAATCCCAAGGCTACACAGGCGTACCCACCAAACGTCTGAAAGGTTGGGATATCACTGGTGGCTGCCAGACCGAATCCAACACCAAGAATGACCGAGGTCGTTAATAAAACCGGCCAAAGTTTTTGAACAGTTCGCGTGATTGCTGCCTTAAACTCCAACCCTTGGGAAAGGTGCATTTTGAGTTTCGAAAGAAAATGAACGGTATCGTCGACCGCCAATCCAAGGCAAGTACACAACAACATAATACCGTTGTACTGAATCGGCTGCCCCATCCATTCCATCAAAGCCGCGACCCCCAGAATCGGAAAAGCATTAACCACAATTGCAGCCACTCCAAAAATCAACGACCGGTACACCAACATGATCAGCGCAAAGATGATCACCGAAGCACCGAGCAGACTGGTAATTAAATCGCTTATCATTTTCTGGCTTCGGCTAACCGCCAAGACATTTAAACCCACAAAATGCATGGAGAGATTCGGGTTGCGACGTTCAAGCCTCTCAGCCTGTTGAACAATTTCCTGGATACAGGGTTTAAGCCGGTCCGATCCTAGGTCCGGCAATTTCACCACGAAACTGGCCACAGTCGGGTTAATCTTCAGGAAAGACTTCCAAGCATCAGCCGGCAGATATTTCAACTCACGGAATTTTGAAATGGCATCACCCTGTTGATCTGGCATCGAGTCAAGCAAATTCAGAAACGAAACCGTTTTGGCAATAAGCGGGTTTTTTTCCAATTCATTTTGAATGTCCCGAAGAGAACCGATCAACTGCTGCGGATTGGGCTTACGCAGAAATTCGACAACCAGCAGGTTTTGCGAAGATCCACCTAGGGCCTCATCGATTTCCCACAATGTATTGACGGCGGGGTTGGATTCGGGCAGGTTTTCTGTAAATCGATAGTCTGTATTGTTTTTTACCGAAAGGCACACAAACAGTACCAGCGAAAGAATTGAAAGGATGCAGACCACCGCACTCAACGAAAACGAACTAAACCCGTTTGCTTCGTCTGCGTTCGACAACGGGAACGTGGGTTCAAAAGTGCCCTGTTTCTCCTGCCCTGTCCCGACACAATACCGACCGACTGGTGAAGCCAACAGGCAACTGGAAACCACTAACACGTAAAGAAACATCAACAGGCTGGACCCAGAGGCAACTATCGAAAATTCTCGGAGTGCTTGATCTTCTGAAAAAAACAAGGATCCAAACCCAATCGCGGTCGTCAACGCGGCGAGCATACAGGGAACCAGCAACTGCCCCAACATTTTAAGAACTGCGTTGGCTGGGCGATCTCCACCTGCAATAAAGCCCCCGGTAACAAACATGACGTGGATAGCCTCGGCAAATCCAATCACCAGCACCAGAGGAGTAACCACGTTATTGACAATATTCAACGGGATACCGAACCAACCCAACAAACCCATGATGCACCCGAGCCCGGTAAACGG
>JAZABE010000758.1:0-3438 GCA_036137535.1 Planctomycetota bacterium
GATGTTCCGGATGGCTACAAGACCGTCATGGTTTTGACGTTTGATGGCCGGGCTATCAACGGTGTCCTCGCGGAAGAAGATGGAAACCGGATTGTCTTGAAAACCGTCGAACAGCCCCGGCTGGTGATTGCCAAGGATGATATTGAACAACGGAAGCTGGCCAGCAAATCCATGATGCCGGAGGGACAGCTGGACCAGATGAAACCGGGAGAAGTGGTTGATTTGATCAAGTACCTGCGAACCACAGAGCAGGTTGACTTACCCGAGACAACTGAAAAAAATTAAGAGAATTGTGTTTCAAGAACTGAAAGAGTGAAATTAACCATGAGAAGTTATTGTTCCAAAACGCGGAAATTAAGATTGACTGGGCCTCTGTTTGCCTGCTTGGTGGCTTTTGTTTTTTCATCGGCGATGGTTTCAGAAGGTTGGTCACAGGACAAGCGGAACCAGCTTCCCAAGAAACAGCACCGGACGAGCAATGCCCCTTTCTTGAAACCGGCCGAGGCGGTCGCCAAGATGGCGATTCCCGAAGGATTTGAGGTGTCGATTTTTGCGGCCGAGCCGGACATCGCCGAGCCAATTGCTTTCTGCTTTGACCACCGTGGCAGGATGTGGGTGGCCGAGAATTTTAACTACCGCACCCGGCGGAACCATACCAACGATCCGGTGAGCAGGATCCAGATTCTCGAGGACACCAACGGGGACGGTGTGTTTGATAAGAAAAAAACGTTTACGGATAAGCTGACTTTCACGTCCGGGTTGGCTTGTGGGTTTGGTGGAGTATTTGTCGGTTCCCCTCCAAACTTGACGTTTATTCCGGACGCTGATGGGGATGATCAACCCGATGGACCTCCCCAGGTTCTGCTTGATGGTTGGGGTATCAATGATCGGCATGAGACTTTGAACAGTTTTATTTGGGGTCCTGATGGTTGGCTCTATGGATGTCATGGAGTGTTTACCCAATCACGGGTTGGCAAGCCAGGTGATGAAAAAAAGGATCGTCAGTTTATCGACGGGGGAATTTGGCGTTACCACCCAACCCGTCAAACCTTTGAAATTTTTGCCCGCGGTTTTTCCAACCCCTGGGGGTTTGATTTCGACAAACATGGGCAGGGGTTTGCGACGATGTGTGTGATCCCTCACTTGTTTCATGTGGTGCAGGGAGGCGTTTATCACAAGCAGAGTCTTCCCCATGTGAACCCGTACGTCTATGACGATATTAAAACCATCCGCGACCATGCCCACTTGTCGGCGCACGGGGGTGCCCGGTTTTACTTGGCGGATGCGTTCCCAGAAAAGTATCGGGATCAACTTTTCATGTGTAATATTCATGAGCACGCGGTCTTGACGAATGTGATGGTGACCAAGGGTTCAAGCTTTATTGGTAAACGGGGTGAAGATTTTATGCCCGCCAACGACTTGGCATGGGTTGGCTTTAGTGTGGAAATTGGTCCCGAGGGCGGTGTCTATATCTTGGATTGGCATGATACTGATGTCTGTGGGAATACGGTGAATTTTCCCAACAGTGGCCGGGTTTACCGAATTATGCCCAAGGGTGCCAAACCGTTTGCCCGGTTGAACTTGGAGACCCTGAGCGATGCCGAGTTGGTCCAATTGCAACTGCATTCCAATGACTGGTACGTTCGTCATGCCCGGACACTGCTGCAATCTCGCGCTGCCAGTGGTCAGTTGGATTCGATGCAGGTCCACAAGCAGTTGGAAACGCTTTTTGACTCCGCCAAAACGTCGGCCAAGCGGCTTCGGGCGATGTGGGCTTTACAGGTGACTGGGGGACTGGATGTAGCTCGACTTGACGAGCTGCTGGATCACTCGGATGCTTACGTGAGGGCTTGGGCAATTCAGTTTCTTGGGGATACTAGCCAGGTCAACGCTTTCCAGGATGCCAGCCAGGCCAAAAAAACGAGCCTGACACCGGCCCTTCTCTCCAAGTTGGAGGGCTTGTCGAGAAAAGACCCGTCGCCGATCGTCAGGCTTTACCTGGCATCGATGGTCCAGCGGCTTCCGTTTGAATACCGGTGGCCTTTGTTGAAAGGCTTGGCGTCTCACGGCGAAGATGTCGAGGACAACAACATTCCACGGATGGTTTGGTTTGGGCTGGAGCCGATGGTGCCAACCCAACCGGATCAGTCTCTCGTCTTGGCGGCAACAGGGAAATTCCCCAAACTCCAGGAGTTTGTGGCCCGCCGCCTGGTGTCCGGTAAAAACCCGGGACCTCGGAAACGCCCAAAAAATGTCAAATCACCGGCCAAGTGGCAACAACTGATTCAAAAAGTGGCACCTGGATTTACGGTGGCCAATGTCGGCGAAGGCGGGGTAGTTCATCATTCTTCATTCAGAAACCAGGTGGCGGTTCAGACGCATCCCCTGGACCGAAAAACGGCCAGCACTCTTTCCCGGCAACTGAAAATTCCAACCGGAAAGAAAACGGCACTCGCCCTGCGGGTCAGTCATCATCCCCATGGGGACTGGCAGCTACGAGTTCGGGTGAATGGCAAAGTGATTTCTGATCAAATTGTTGGCAGTAAAACCGTTGATAAAACAGAGTGGCTCGAGGTTTCGGTGGACCTGAGTTCTTATGCCGGGAAGACGATTCAATTGACACTCGAAAATCATCCCAACAATTGGTCCAGTGAATGGGCATACTGGAACCGTGTCGTAATTACGTCCAAGGAATGACGTTCGGTGAATGGCGGTGAAATTCGGTAGGACGTTAAAAAGCATCGCTCTTGGCTCTATCGAGAATTTTAGGGTGAGCGATTAAACTTGGGGCTCGATGACGACCGAAGACGATTGAAATCAAGAATCTTTTAACGGATAATGATCAAAATTCAAAACGACTCAAATTAAAAATATTGGCGTATTCATCCCCGGGAACTTCGGGTTCAGGGCTGAACGACAAGCATTCGAATAGGACTTAAACCATGACTAACCCTCGACAAACAACTCGCCGTCAATTCGTTGGTGGTGCGGCTGCCGGAACGGCTGGGCTTTTGTTTCCCATGGGCCAACGGACGCACGGCTTTCAATCCTCGCTGGAACGGCCAGTCTTTGCGACGATCGGATTGCGTAATCAAGGTTGGGCGATTACCAGTAAATCAACCAAGTTTGCCGATTTTGCCGCCTTGGCGGATGTGGATGCAAATGTCTTGGGGACTCATGCTGGAAATGTGAAAAAACGTCAAGGGAAAAGTCCGGACACATACAAGGACTACCGGAAAATTCTCGATCGCAAGGATATTGATGCCGTGATGATCGCCACGCCTGATCACTGGCATACCAAGGTCGCCGTGGAAGCGATGTTGGCCGGCAAAGACGTTTACTGTGAAAAGCCACTGACGTTGACAATCGATGAAGGAAAATTGATTGAAAAAATGGTCAAAAAGACGGGCCGGGTTTTCCAGGTTGGCACAATGCAGC
>JAZABE010000759.1:0-1350 GCA_036137535.1 Planctomycetota bacterium
CCACCGGGGCGGTATCTACGGTTGCTGGAAAGCATCCGAACACGCCTCCAGACCCAGATGGATCGAGAACAGTCCCTCAAAAATCCGAATTGACGACATTTTGTTTTTCTGAACACTGGTGGATGTCAGCATCAAAATCCATGGAGTGCAAGGATGTACATTTGTCTTTTAATTGGCTTAGCTATCTGCCAATCGAACTCGGCCCCGGAATCACCCCGAATTCAACCGCTTCCCATCCAGATCACTTATCAGACCCAACGCAAGCCGGTTTTACAGGACACCCCACCCTCGAGTTTTGTTCCCCCAAAATCATCATTTGATCCCAACCGATTATTTGTTCCTTCCCGGAAATCGTCAGCCAGTAATCCAGTTCAATCCAACGGTTTTCAAGCCGTTGAACCCAACGCCGTCCAACCGTTGCGTTCCAATGACCGCAAGACCAGCGAACCTTCCCAGAACTCATTTTCAATTCAGTCCGTCCCGTCCGGTTCAACTGCTGAGTCGCCCGTTTTGCCCAAAATTCAATCGCAGCAGCGACCTCCAACCGCACAACCGTTTACGGTGAAACCGGCGATACCCAGTGCTGCTGCAACGCCCTCCAGAAAACAGTTTGATCCACCGGGCAGTTCGCTTCCTGAAATCCGTTCGGCAGAAACCGTTGTTGAACCTCAAAGCAACTCAGCAGATACTGCTACAGATCCCCAGCTGAAAGAAATCTCCGAGCTCATTCTAAACTCGATCCATCGACCTAGTGGAAATCGATTGAGTCTCAGCAAAGCGGTCAGTTATGCCAACGATCCAACCCGTCGAAAAGAGATCGTCAAACAATACTGGACCTGCTTTGTTTCCTTGGCGGACCAACAGTTCGCCATTCAGGAAGTCAGGCTACTGTCCTCAATCCCAACGCCTGAAACCCGTCTCAACCAATACCTCATGAGAGCCGCGCTCAGCTCAGCAGAAGCCAGAATGGCCGCGGCAAAATTGGCCTACCAAAAATCGGCACTCGTTTTGGCCAAAATGGTTCCGGAAATCGAACCGGGACAAGCCATCAGTTTTGCTGATCTTCCCTGGATTGGAAATTACCGGACAAACAGCGAAGAGTTTGTCAAATCAGGAATGTTTGATCGACAAATCCGCAACGTTGATCAGGCGTTACCGGCTCTTCGCGACCTCGTTTATCAACGAGGCGTCGCGGTTTACGACAACTTGACAGCCCTGCGAGAATCCATTGGAGGGCTGGAACAAGGTACGACAACGCTGGAAACCGTTTTAAGCCTGCACAAGGAGACCCGGGATCAACGCATCGAATTTTTCAAGGCGACGCGAGATTATAATCATGCGATCGCGAAC
>JAZABE010000760.1:0-11387 GCA_036137535.1 Planctomycetota bacterium
CTCCAAGCCGAAAGATAATGGGTTGCCGAAGGGCGCAGTAACAGATTTGGTAGAGGAGTTGTCCTCTACTATAGAGGTTTTTTCGAAAAAAATCTAACATTGGGCCAGCCGTATTTCGGGAATTACCAGTTTTCCGGCAGCTAAACCGGTTAAAAAATCTTAAATTAACGGTAGAATGGTTGCTCGCAGATTTTGAGGGAATAATCGGTGCGGACAAGCGACGATCTTGTCAGAAACCGCTGACTTCGGCCTTATCGCATTGCCGTAGTCAATGGATGGAAACCAATAGTGCTGGGAATAGCCAGAGATCAATAGAAAAGTTTGGAGGAGAAGATGGCCAAAGGCGGAAGAAGTCGGAAAAAGGCGGAGACAATTTTCTTGGTTTGTCAGGAAACGGGGGACTATAACTACAGCCTGAGACGAAAACCAGGTGGTGAAAAAATGAGCCTCAAGAAGTACTGTCCTCGATTACGTAAACACACTTTGCATGTTGAAAAGAAAAAATAGGGAATCAAAACGGAGATCGGGGTGCTCGATCTCCGTTTTTTCATGCGCGCATTTAATTGAACTCGTAAGCCAATGAACATGGAACGAATCTGGCAAGTCATTCCGCATGATGCTGACCTGGTTCAGCGGCTCGAGAATTCCGCCAAGGTTTCACCTGTTGTGGCACAACTACTTGCCGCCCGAGGAATCACGCATGCGGACGAAATCCAAAAATTCCTCTCTGCTCCAATGCAGGACCTTCACGATCCTGGGTTACTTCCCAACATGGAAGCTGGGGCCAGGGTGCTGTTTGAATCTGCGAAATCGAAAAAGAAAATTCGGATTTATGGAGACTACGATTGCGATGGGATGAGCGGGACTGCGATTTTGGTCAATGGCTTACGATTGATCGGTGCAGATGTCTCGTATTTCATTCCCAACCGACTCGAAGATGGGTATGGTTTGAATCAAGAAGCGATCGAGACTCTCAAAAGTCGTGGAACCGACTTGATTGTTACGGTGGACTGTGGCGTCGCCAGTCTCGATGAGATTCAATTTGCCAATGACTTAGGCTTGAAGGTGATTGTCACGGATCACCACGAAATGCAAGCAGACCTGCCGGCGGCCGAAGCGGTGATTCACCCAAAATTGCCTATTGGAAATTATCCTTTTGATGGAATCTGTGGCGCGGGCGTTGCCTTCAAGCTGATCTGGGCCGTTTTTCGATTGGCAAGTGGGTCGGATAAGGTCCAACCGGAATTCCGTGACTTCCTGGTTGAAGCCTTGGGGCTGGCATCCATTGGCACGGTTGCTGATGTGGTTCCACTGTTGGACGAAAACAGAATTATCGTAAAGCATGGGCTGAAAAGTTTGCAAAAATCCAACCGTACCGGAATCAAGTCATTGTTGAAAGTCTGCAAGCTGACGGACAAGGCGTCACTGGGGGCCGATGATATTGGGTTTGCGATGGGGCCAAGATTGAACGCAGCGGGACGTCTGGGGCAAGCGCAGCTTGGGGTGGAGTTGTTGACCACAGACTCGGTGGAAAGAGCCGAATCATTGGCGGAGTACATTGATGGGCTCAACGCGTCTCGGGTTAGTCTGGAACGGAGTGTTTACCTAGCGGCAACTAAGCAAATCAAGGAGAATTTTGATCCGGAAAATGATCCGGCGATGGTGCTCGATGGCATCGGGTGGCACGCTGGGGTGATTGGAATCATCGCCGGCCGAATTGCAGAAAAATATCACCGGCCAACGGTCATTATTTCCTGGGACAAGCTTGGGATGAAACCGGGGGTTGGTTCGGCGCGGTCAGCGGGAACGCTTAGCTTGAATAAAGCCTTTGAATCTTGTGGGCAGCATCTGATTTCCTATGGTGGCCATGCAGCAGCAGCAGGTTTAAAAATTGAGCACCAGAAGATCGACGCGTTCCGGTCTGAGTTTCTTGAATATTGTTCGATGGAAATGACGGCTGCAGATCGGAATCCATTGATTCGAATCGACGCTGAGGTCCTATTGCCGCATTTGACATTGTCAACCATGGAATCGCTTGGCCAAATGGCCCCGTTTGGTCATTCCAATCCCCGTCCGAGATTTTGTGCAACCCATTTGGCCATTACAGGGGACCCGAAAACCATGGGTGGGGGTGATCGTCATCTGACGTTTAACGTCTGTCAAAACGACAAGTCATTTCGAGTGGTGGCGTTTGGCCAAGGTGAGATGCGAGCAGAGATCGCATCATTGCAAGGTGAAATCGATTTAGTGTTTCACCCCGTTGTGAATGAATTTCGAGGGTTAAAACGAATTGAACTGCACCTGATTGACTGGCGTCCCTCAAAACCGAACCCCTAGCATCACTTGAGGACCAAGGTGGTTGTCAATTTGAGAGTCTGATGATCTCGCCAAACGTGAAGAGAGATTGGCTGCCCGGCCCGTGTTGTGCTGACCTGGTTCACCAAATCGGAGTCGTCTTGGACTTCTTTGCCTTGAAACGTCAGGATGACATCGCCCGCCTTGAGTCCAGCTTTGTGGGCTGGAGTGCCAATGTTGACCAGATTGACTTTCGCACCGCGGAGCTTTGACAAACCCAACCGTTTGGCCGTGTCAATTGTGAACTTTGATTCCAGTTGCACTCCCAGAAAGGCACGTTTAACCTTTCCATGATCAATCAACTGATTTGCAATATCCATTGCCATATTAATGGGAATGGAAAAGCCGACCCCATCATTGCCCCCGGAATTGCTGGCGATCGCCGTGTTAATTCCGATGACTTTCCCGTCCAGATTAACGAGTGGCCCACCGCTGTTCCCAGGATTAATGGCAGCATCGGTTTGGAAGAAGTCTTGATATTTGACTCCTCCTTCACCCAGTTCCAGGTTGCGTCGGCCCTTGGCGCTGACAATTCCGTAGGAAACGGAATGCTTGAGACCAAAAGGGCTGCCAAAAGCAAAAACGAAATCACCCGATTCGACCTCGGTACTGTCGCCGAACCTGCCGACCACAAGATCGTTTCCCGCGATTTCCATGACGGCAATATCGGTATCCTTGTCCGTAATCACGCGAACCGGGTTGTGGAATGTACCGTCCTCAAAAATGACCTTGATCCGATAGTTCTCTGCATTTTTGATGACATGGCGATTGGTCAAGATATAAAACTTGGACCTGTGTTTGAATACAACACCTGCACCAGTTTCTTCGACCTTTTTGTTACCGGTCGGTGAAGATGTAGTTTTTTCTGCCTCAATGTGTGCGATGGAAGGTTTGACAAGTTTGATCAATGTCTTCAGGATGCGGGATTGGCGTTTGAGTTCCGCGGTTTCACGATCGAGTTGTTCCCAAAGCTGTTGCCGAGATTTTGCACTGTTGGTGCTGGAGACTGGTTTGAGAACTGTGATGGTTTTAACACCATTTGGGTTGCCATTGATCCGTTCACTCTGTGAGTGCAGCGGTAGGCAATTTGCGGACCAACACAAGATGATCCCCACTACGAAGTGAGTACGCGAGGAACCCAAAAGGGTAGCGGCAAAAACAAAATACGACATGATTGAGTTCATTTTGAGGTGATCAGCAGAGGTGTCTAATCTGCAATTGAATAAAATGCCTTGCCCGGTTCTGGAGGCCAGCAAAAGCTAAAAACACCCTTAGGTTTGTTGGAAATTTAAGAGATTTGAACCTTCGTAACCAAGATCCAGTGTTCCGTTTTCTGCTTCGCGTTGGCACTTAATGCAGAGGGTTGCATAGGGCAAAGCTTGTAATCGTGCCAATGGAATTGCCTTGTTACAGGCTTCACACAGTCCGTAATTTCCCTGTTTCATTTTTTGCATTGCGATGTCTACATTGGCCAACTCCCTGGCTTCGACTTCGGCCAGCTGAGAGCTGATTTCGTCTGAACTGGCATCGAGTGCAAGATCCACGATGTCACCGGATTCTTGCAGTTCACGGAGTTGGCTTAAGTCGCCGGCAAGTGCGCTTTTCAACGCATCTCGTCGCTTGAAAAGCATTTCTTTTAATTCTTTAAACGATTCTTGGCGTGTCATATTTTCAGTTTCCAAAATGAATTCCACATGCTGAGCTCAATATCACCAAGGATCGTTGATATGGTGGTACCGGCAAGATTCCAATTTATCTGGACACAGGATTCTCATGCGGTTAATTGATTAACGAAAATATACGTTCAGAATTTGCTGAAACCTTTACTTCGGGGCATTTCTTTCAAATTCAATCAATTAGGGAACGGTTTAATCGCTACGACTCAACCGGTTGGAGTTCCAACCGGGAGCGAATTGAAGAATTGCCTAAAGATCGAGTTTGGCCGATTGGCCGGTCGTAACGATTTTGCCGTTGAACTGGCTTCAGCTGCAAGTTTTGCTCACGCCATGAACCGCAGTGAGCAATGGCTCGCGCAGTAGGGGACCGGTCCCTGATTTTCCGGTCTTGAACCGGTCATTTCCCAATGCAAAACTGGTTGAAAACGACATCGAGGATATCATCGGTGTAGATCGTACCAGTAATTTTTCCAATGGCATGAAGGGCAATTCGGATTTCATTGGCGACAAATTCGTCACCGATATTATCGGCTACCAGTTCACTGGCACGGTTAAGTGCCTGAATTGTTTCATCCACCGATTCTTTGCATCGCACCACGGTTCCCGTTGCAGAATCCAAAGTAGACTCTCGGTCAATGGCGGCGCGAATTTGCTCTTTCAACTGCTGGAAGCCTTCGCCGGACAGGGCACTCGTGCGGACGAGGTTGGTTTCAGTTTCGTTGGGCGGATTTGCGAGCAGATCAGATTTTGTGTAACACACAATTCGGGCAGGCCGGTTTTCTGTGACTTGAACCCGTTCCCAGTCCTTGAGAGGCATTGAGGAATCGATACAAAAAATCTCGACATCACCTAGGTTGGATTGCAACAGGCTTTGGGCCTGTCCAAGATCTAGAGGTGAAAGGGCCGTATTGTTTTCAGTGATTCCAGGATCAATACCTGCAGTGTCGATCAAAGTGGCCCGGATTCCATCCAGTTCAATTTCTGAAGCGATGAAATCTCGAGTGGTTCCTGAAATTTCAGAAACAATGGATGAGCCGCTGGTTAGTCCGTAGCGTTGGGTCATCGCGTTAAAGAGACTGCTTTTTCCAACATTGGGACTACCGAAAAGAACCACCCGAACATTGGAATCTGATTCATCCCGGTAGGCCAGTTGAGATTTGAGCTGAGAGATGATTTTCTGGCCTCGGGAAATCATGGTCAGAAGTTGTTTTTTGGAGATAAACTCGAGATCTTCCTCAACGAAATCCAAGCCGGCTTCCAGATTGGCAAGGGTTTTGATTAATTCCGTCCGGATTGATTCCAGAGGCTGTGAAATACCACCAGAAAGCTGTTCCAGTGCGCGGTTGAGTTGTTTTTGATCCTTGGCATCAATCACTCCTAGAACGGCTTCGGCTTTGACCAGATCCATGCGTCCTGAAAGAAATGCTCGGAAAGTAAATTCACCGGGCTGAGCCAGGCGAGCGCCGTTGCGTAGCAGTTGTTCCAGTATTGAAGAAAGGATTGGTTGCGAACCCAAGGTGTGAATTTCTGCCGCGACCTGCCTGGTATAGCTTCGATGAGTCGGCCAAAATAATAAGTCAACCGGGACGTCAGCTGAGAAATCGCTACAGGAAAATAGGCCTGCAAGCACTCGCGGGGTTTTAATGTTGACCAGCTGAGTTGATGAACTTGACTTAAATGATTCGTTGAGAACTCGGAGTGTCTCAGGGCCGCAGACTCGAATAATCCCGCGTGCGTAGCCCGGTTCATTGGCAGTTGCCTGCGCGGCGATAGTGTCGTCGACCTGAAAACTGTGGATCATGAAAACGGCACGCTATTTTCGGCGATTTTTCTGAGATTTTTTCTTGGCCCGTTCGGTGTGTTTCCGCGGGCCATTTCGGCCGGATGGTGTGGCGACATTGGTGTAGGTTCCCGGTGCGACTCCATCCTCTTTTTCTTTGGCCTGAAGTGCCTTGATCTCATCAAGTCGTTTTTGAAGGTGTTCTGGCAGTTGCGGAGGGGGAATCAGTTTTTTTTCCATGATTGCCCAGAGCGTGGAAGTGATGAAGTAGATGCACAGACCGGATGGGACCTTAAAAAAGATGACACCGATAAAGACCATCATGAAGGTCATGACTTTTTGCATCATGGCCTGCTGTTCATCGGTTGGAGGCGGCGTGAACAGTTTTTGTTGAATCAACATCAACACGACCGAAATGATTGGCAACACATTGAAATAGGGACCGAGCCACCCGGTTTCGTGCGTCAAAAAACTCATAAAAGGTGGCAGTGAATCCGCCCATCGCCAGAATTGATCTGGACCAGCGAGATTGGAGCACCAATTGATGCCTGGGATCAAAGGCTGATCTCGCAAAGCCATGTCGACGCTCAAGCCTCGATAAAGACCGATGAATACTGGCAACTGGATCAGCATCACCAGACAACCGCTAAAGGGGTTGTAGTTGTACTTGCGGAACAGTTCCTGTTGGGCGCGGCTTTTGGCCTGAAAGTCGTCCTTGTGTTTTTCGGTTAAGGCTTTAATTTCCGGTGAAAGGAGTTGCATCATCTGGGCATTCAAAACCATCTTTCGACTGAACCGCATCATCGCTAGGCGAACCAAAATGGTCAGGATGACAATTGCAATCGCGTAATTGCCGATGATTGCATAGAAAAGATGTAAAAGCTTAACCAGCGGCCACGAAAAAGCGGCGAACCATCCATAGGTCACCGTATCCGCAATCGTATACATTTCGAGCAATTCATTTTCCTTTGGGCCGGCAAAAATCAGGTAAGAGTGTTTTACCGATTCTCCCGGAGCAACCAGGTATTTATCGGTCGTTTCTCCTGGTGTTGGATTTTCCATTCGAAAATAGGCTTTGAAGTTGACCGGTACCAGTTTTCGGTACCAGCCAGCTTCTGTTTTTCGTTTTTGATTGACGACGGACATCCCTTCATCACTGAAGGGAATCCCCTGAGGTTCCGCATAGGCACTGTAGGAGTCCCGCTGGACAATCTTCTCTCCATCGGTAGGAATTAAGGCCGAGGCAAAATAGTGAGAGTCCAAGCCAATGTATTTCAGTTCATGGGCGGTTGGGGATTCTTCACCGGGTTTAATGATGTAAACCGGTTTTTTCTGTTTTGAGTTGGTGGCATTGGTGTAAATTTTTGGACCACCCACAAAATGGAAAGACTTCGCCGTCGTGCTGGCGACCACATCGCGGGCACCGGCAGCAGTGAACATGGCGCTCCACTCACCGTGAATCTTGATCGCAAACCACCAGTCTTCGGTGGGAAGGCCATTGGGCCCGTTGATGCGGTAGGCATACGTTTTTGGTTGGTCGGATAGATTTTTGACCTCGATATCGAAATCCAAGTGATAATTCATGGCTGGGACGACGTCCCGATCTTTTTCAGCAACCGGAATTAATCGAAACGTCTTGATGATTTGAAATTCGGATTGGGAGTCTTTGACCTCTTTTTCGTTTTTGAACGGATAGTAAAACTTGACCCAGTCTTCACCGGTTTCAGATTCCCAGACTTCGGTTCCTGCCTGCCCCAGCGCTTCCCAGTCTCTGTTAGCGACCGGATGAAAAAGAGAGGTGCTGAACGAAGCTCGCGTTGAGATCCGTTCAAAAGCAAAGCTCGCCTGTTCTGGGACAATGTTGGGGCGAATGACTTCCAAGGGTTGTTGCATTAGGGTGACGCTGACAGTCTGCTCTCCGCCATTTCTTTCAAAGCCAACAGTAACTTCCTGATCAGGCTTCGTTGTTTTTAACCGGTTTTGAAAATCACTTTCTGATTCAATTGGCTTGCCGTCGAACTTGGTGATTGTGTCGCCGACTTTAAGTCCGGCGATATCGGCTGGAGTTTTGGAACCAATATTCTGAATTCGGCATCCGCCTGTTTCCAAATTGGCAAGGTCAAGATGTCCCAGGTAGCCATATTGGATTTCCAGGTCCTTGTATTTCAGTTTTTCCGTATTGCGATGGCGTTGTGCCAGTTCAAGTCGGTGGATGCTGGCAGCTTGGTTATTAAAGGTCACCAGAAATCGATAGGGGCTGTCGGCCGCAAGCGAACCCAAACTGATGAATTTTTGAGCGAGAACCCGCCTCTTGGGAACAGGGTTGCCGGGTGGATTTTCCGGACGATCTTGGTTTGGCTGCGTTGTCGTATTGGTACCGTTGTCACTTGGGCTGGGGTTGGCCCGGGTTTCCCCTTTTTGATTTTCAGACTCTTGGTCTTTTGATGAGGAAGCGAGGTTCTCTTGATTTGAATCCGGAGTCTTGTTCTTGGGGTTTGGGTTTACAGAGTCATTGTTTTGGCCTTTGCCTGATTCTGCAGTCTCTGCAGCTTCTTGTTTGGGTTCTGTTTTCTCAAGACCGTTTGGATTTGGGGTGTTTGGGTCTTGCTGAGGTTTGGGCGGGTTAAACATCCAGAAGACGATGAAAATCCAGGATGCGGCGATCATCAGATAAATAGTTCTTCGATCCACAGAATTAAATTCCTAGAAGTCAGAGGTTAAACAAGCGGAACATTTCCGAAAGACGTTCGTGGCAGACCAGTCACAGCTCCCTGCATCCAAACACGAAAGTAACCCACTATTTTCAATCCATGACGCATTAATGCAATGGCCTACTAGGGATCTTTAGCGGAGTTATTGATCCGTGGCAGTCGGAAGGGGTGATGTTGACTGCCCATCGGCTCAGCGGCCTTCGGTTAGGCGATCACCCAAGAAATCGTCCAAATCGTCGATATCCTTGATTTTTTGTCGAGTGATTTCGAATGGATATTCAACTCTTCGATATTCGATCGCCTCTCCATCCCAGATGGCATAACATGATCGGCAGTCTAAATCGCGTGGTTGGCCAACGCTTCCCACGTTGATGATCAGCGATTGTCCTTTGACCGGGAATTGCCCGCTGATTTCAGTGGGTTTGATGAACTGGTGATCCTTTGTGAAAATTCCCGGGACGTGGGTGTGCCCTTGGAAACACTGAGTCTGGACTAACGCAAATAAACTGTCCATTTTTTTGGGATTATAGATATCTTCCGGGAAGACATATTCGGATAAGGGAGCGCGGGCTGAACCATGCACAAACATGACTTTGTTTTCGCAAATGATCCGGGGAAGCTCGGCAAGGAACCGCCAACGATCTGGGTTGCCGGGATCTGATTTGTTTTCAAGTTGAGACCGAGTCCAGTAAATGGCCCGTTCAGCGGTGCCACTAAACCCTTCTGGATCAAACAGCGCGCCCTGATCATGGTTTCCAAGAATGCACAGGTCGAGGTTTCGCACTTCATCAATACATTCGCGAGGATTGGGTCCGTAGCCGATGATGTCTCCCAAGCAAACGGTCCGATCCACCTTTTGATCGGCAATATCAGAGAGCACAGCTTGCAGTGCCTCCAGGTTTCCGTGAATATCGCTAATCAGAGCAGTTCGCAT
The DNA here is from genome assembly GCA_036137535.1 of Planctomycetota bacterium. Taxonomy (GTDB): domain Bacteria; phylum Planctomycetota; class Planctomycetia; order Pirellulales; family Pirellulaceae; genus JABAAE01. The sequence continues at coordinate 9,457 of JAZABE010000760.1, forward strand.
TCTCGGATACCCATTTTTAACGGCCAGATGAGAGGCGATCTCCAAGCATATTATCTAACTCAGGGATGCCATAGATCTTATGTTGTGTTGAAACCACATCGTACTGGACCCGTTGGAATTGGATAATATTCGTTTCTTCATCAAGAATCGTGTAGCAGGCACGCGGATCCCCGTCTCTGGGTTGCCCAACACTCCCCACATTGACCATTGTTTTCTCTTCGGTCAGACGGTATTCGTAATCGCAGTCTTCCGGTGAGATAAAATCACCCGAGCCGGTAAAGACTCCTGGCATATGGGTGTGTCCCTGAAAACAGTAAAGGTCAAACTTGCCAAACAGCGTGTCCATTTTCCGGGAGTCGTAAACATCTTCAGGGAACACGTACTCATTGGTCGGCTCACGAGGCGAACCATGAACAAACAGGTATTTTCCTTCGTCATGCCGGCGGGGAAGTTCACTGAGAAAAGTCCAGCGATCATCTACTTTCGAAGGTGAGTCATTGCTGTTTTCCAACTGTTCCCGGGTCCAGTAGATGGCGTCCAGGGCTACGGGGTTAAACCCGTCTGGATCAAACAATGCGGCTTGATCGTGATTGCCCAGGATGGTCAAATCGCACTGTTGGATTACCTGATCGAGGCAATCCACCGGGTTGGGGCCATAGCCCACAATATCACCAAGGCAAAAAAGTCGATCGATATTTTGCGTTTGGATGTCCGCGAGAACAGCAGTTAGGGCTTCAAGATTCCCGTGGATATCGCTTATCAGAGCACGCTTCACGGCGTTCCTCAATTGTGGGTGCGGTTCTCCTTCGCCACGCCCTGTGAATAACTTGTCAAAAGAATCAGAATAGTTTAGTTTTTCGGCACCGATTCTGCAATTGCGGGGAAGACAAGTCCGTGCTTCCCGGTGACGGCTATTATGGCTGGGCGTAACCGGTTGGTGAGTGTCGGTCTAAAAAGATTCCCAAAAAATCTAAACCCAAAAAACAGATCGGGGTGCTTCAGTGAATGTTTTTGCCATTGATACTTCAGGTTTTTCTGCATCATTGGCGGGTGTTTATGAAGAAAAGTGGCATGGCACGGAGATGGGGGCAGATGAAAAAACAGCGCAGTTTCTGATCCCTAAAATTAAAGAATTTCTCGGATCTCTGGGTTGTTCGTTGGGGGACATTGATCTTTTTGCAGTCACCAGCGGACCCGGATCATTCACGGGAATCCGCATTGGCATGACGACCCTTAAAACGATTGCCTACGCATTGAATAAACGGATTGTGGGTGTGAATAGTCTGGCTGCCATTGCTCAATCCGCAAAAATGACCGGCCACTGGATGGGAGGTTCGTTGACGGTTGCGATCAATGCTTTTCGGCAACAGTTCTTTGTCGCTACGTTTGACTGGGACACTTTTGAAACCTGTTCTACCCAGGCTCATGCCGTCACGCAGCTCGTAGCCTACGACCAATTGTGTCCACTCCTGGAAATCCAAGACTCGATGTTGACGGGACCGATCGAGCAGTTGGTCAACAGCGAATTCAGCAGGGGGCTGGGCTCTCGTTACATTGCTTTTGATCAAATTGGAAATACGGCTGTTGGGGTTGGCCAGGTAGGCTTACTTGCGGTCGAGCAGGGGAAAACGGATGCCCCGATTTCCTTGTTGCCCAGTTATTTTCGAGGAAGCGCCGCGGAAGAGAAGCTTTTTCGAAACTAATGGAACGGTAGAATTTTTTGGGCTGACGCGTTTAGGTTTTGTGAATTGCTAACACTTCTGTCTGGATTCCCCCCGTGACGTGCACATGGTTTTTCAGGTCGACATAAACGTTGACCTCACAGCGAACGCCAAAATCCTCTAGGTAGATTCCGGGTTCAATCGAAAAACAGGTTTCTTTCATTACGGTTCGGTCTTCCTGGGTTTCCAGGTTATCCATGTGGGCTCCGT
>JAZABE010000761.1:0-7540 GCA_036137535.1 Planctomycetota bacterium
AACAGATCCATAAGAAGGAAAAGGAGCTCCAAGAACTGAAACCCAATACCGGGGATTTCGAAAAATGGTTAACTGAGTTTAACTCCAATTCACTCGCGTCTCCAATCGAGCATAATTCTTTTGACGACTTTAAAAGCGGACGAAACCAATCAATTGCCGGGCGATTCAACAAGGGCGTCTTGCTGACGGGAGACGACCCAATTCGTTTAAAAACGGGCAATTTTTCACGCAATCAGCCCTTTTCGGTTTCAATCTGGATCAATACGCCAAATGCCAAAGACCGGGCCGTTATCCTGCACCGCTCACGGGCCTGGACCGATGCGGCAAGTCGTGGATACCAGCTCTTGATCGAAAACGGAAAGTTGAGTGTTTCACTGATTCATTTCTGGCCCGGTAATGCGATTCGAATCAAAACACTGAATCCAATACCTACAAATCAATGGATGCAAGTCGGGTTCAGCTACGATGGTTCCAGTCGGGCTAACGGTCTCAGTCTCTATCTCAATGGCAAAATCACGGACACAGAGGTTGTCCGCGACAATCTCTACAAGAACATTACGGGAGGTGGCGGTGACCAAATCACCATCGGCGAACGATTCCGGGATAAAGGCTTCAAAAATGGGCTGGTGGATGAAATCAAAATCTATGACAAACATTTGACTCATCTTGAATTCGCAGCGATTCACGATCCTCACATTCTCGAACAACTGGAGCTATCCAAGGCAGAGCCCCTCGATCCAGAAATCCGCCGGAAACTCGGATTATTGTTCCTGCGCCACCACGACAAACGATCTATTGAGATCCAGAAAGCACTGAAATCTCTTCGGGATCAACGCAGTGCCTTGGTGGATGGTGCGGTCGAGATCATGGTCATGAACGAATTAAACCCCCGCCGAGCAACTTTCCGGCTCGAGCGGGGAGCCTATGACAACCCCAAAGAAACAGTTCAACCGGGGCTTCCCAGGATTTTCAATAACCCCAAAAGTCCTTCCACAAGACTAGAGTTGGCAAACTGGGTGGTCAGCAATGAAAATCCTTTGACCGCCAGAGTGACTGTTAATCGCTATTGGCAAATGATTTTTGGCGAAGGGCTGGTACGGACACCCGAAGACTTTGGTTCACAGGGACAGCCACCGACCCATCCACAGCTATTGGATTGGCTGGCCAGAGATTTCATGGACCATGATTGGAACCTGAAACGGTTGCTCAAAACGATAGTGATGTCAGCCACCTATCAACAGGATTCAACGCTGACCCAAACCACCTTTCGCCGGGATCCCGACAACCTCTTTTTGTCTCGCGCGCCCAGCTTTCGAATGCAGGCTGAAATGTTACGAGACAATGCTCTATTTGTCAGTGGAAATCTCATAAACAAAATCGGCGGGGCAGGTGCCAAACCCTACGACTTGGCTCTCAGCTTCAAACCGATCGGTGCCGATAACGGTGAAGGACTCTACCGACGCAGCGTTTACACTTATTGGAAAAGAACCGGTCCTTCCCCGGTAATGATGACGTTAGATGCTTCAAAACGGGATATTTGCACGGTCAAACGGGAAAAAACCGCGACACCTCTGCAGGCTTTTGTCTTGTTGAACGATCCCCAATTTGTGGAATCCGCCAAGATGCTGGCAGCGAAATCAATTGGTAGTGCCCAAACAATTGAAATGGCTATTGTTGCGATTTTTGAAAGGCTCAGCAGCCGAACCCCAACCGCTCGAGAATCCAGAATATTAATGGAACTCTACAACAATCAAAAACAATATTTCGAAGGCAACCAAACTGCAATCGACCAGTACCTGTCAATTGGAAAAAAACAAATTGACAACCAACTTGACCGAGCGACCGTTGCAGCGTTAGCAGCAGTTACTCAGGTCATCATGAATTACGATGAATGCGTTATGCGTCGGTAGCCAATTTCGGGAAATCACATGAACAGAATATGCACAGGTTTCGAAGACACAACTAACTGGAGTCGCCGGTCCATTCTGCGGAATTTTGGAATGGGATTAGGCTCTCTAGCGTTAACTGACCTGTTAGCTCGGGAAGGTTCGGCCTCTTTGGCTCCCCGAGATAGCCTTGATCCGTCACACCGCCCTGCCAAGGCAAAGCGAGTTATTTTTCTTTTTCAGAGTGGAGGACCTTCCCAGCTTGACCTTTTCGATTTCAAGAAAAAACTCCAAGAACAGAATGGCAAAGAACTTCCAGATAGCATTCGCAAAGGGCAACGATTGACGGCAATGTCCGGTCACCAATCGAGTTTACCGCTGGCAGGTACGCCATTTAAATTTCAGCAATATGGAAACAGCGGGCAGGAACTCAGCGAGTTACTGCCCCACACCTCCGAGCACGCCGATGAGATGTGTATCGTCAAATCCTTGCACACTGAAGCGATCAATCATGGACCAGCTGTGACCCATCTACAGACCGGTTCTCAGTTCCCAGGGCGACCCAGCATGGGAGCCTGGCTCAACTACGGGCTTGGCACCGAAAATGAAAATCTACCTGCTTTCGTGGTCCTAGTGACTAAAAACAAAGGAGGCCAGCCTTTGGTTTCCCGGTTGTGGGGATCAGGATTTCTGCCATCCCGGTTTCAGGGCGTTCGTTTTCGGGCCGACAAGAACCCAGTACTTTACCTGAATAATCCGAATGGTATTTCTCCGGACAGTCGTCGCGAACAACTGGACACTCTGAAAAAATTACACAACGTCAAGCTGGAAAATGAGTTTGATCCAAGAATTGAAAACCGAATTTCCCAATACGAATTGGCCTTTCGAATGCAATCTTCGATTCCCGAAGTCACGGAAATTACTCAAGAGCCAGAATATGTGTTGAAATCTTATGGTCCTGACGTCCAAAAACCAGGGAGCTTTGCAGCCAACTGCCTTTTGGCAAGACGTCTGGCCGAAAGAGGCGTCCGCTTCATCCAACTTTACCATCCCGGTTGGGATCAGCATGGTGGGCTCCCCGGAGGCATCAGGAACCAATGCCGGGAAACCGATCAACCCTCAGCCGCTTTGATCAGAGATCTAAAACAGCGTGGCTTATTGGACGATACCTTGGTCATTTGGGGCGGTGAATTTGGCAGGACCAACTACTGTCAAGGAAAATTCAGTTCGAATTTTGGACGAGATCACCATCCACGATGTTTCTCCGTGTGGCTAGCGGGAGGCGGAGTCAAGGGAGGGTTCTCATTTGGCCAAACCGATGAGTATGGTTACAACGTGGCCAGCGACGGCGTGCATATCCATGATTTTCATGCCACCTTGTTACATCTACTGGGGATCGACCATGAACAGTTGACTTACAAGCATCAAGGTCGCTGGTATCGTCTGACCGATGTCCACGGAAAAATCGTCAAGCCAATCATTGCATAATACGCATTGCATCACTGAAACGGATGACGAACGAAAATTAATTTCTGAAAGAGTCTAAACATGGCCAAGTTCTCTGTTATCTTACCCGCAGCTGGTACAAGCTCGCGGTTTACAGCGAGTCAGAATGAAACCCACCTCAAAAAACCTTTTGCCAACCTGAAAAACCAGTCTGTTTGGCTTTATTCGGCACAAAAATTTCTTGACCGAAAAGACGTCGGGCAGCTCATTATTGTCATCTCCAGCGAAGATGAAGAGTTCTTTCGCATGAAGTTCAGCGCTAATATCGCTGTCCTAGGACTGACACTGGTCTGCGGCGGCCCAACCCGTGTGGAGTCCGTCAGAAACGCGATCCATGAAGTTTCAGACGATTGCGATTACATCGCCATTCACGATGCAGCTCGCCCATGCCTGCAGGACAGTTGGATCGATGGCGTTTTTGCCCAGGCCCAACGCAACGGCGCTGCCATCCTCGCAACCCCGATTGTAGGCACGGTCAAACGTGTCGATTCCCAAACCCGGAAAATCAGTCAAACGGTTCCCCGCACCGGTTTATGGCAAGCACAGACACCTCAAGTCTTCGAAAAAAACCTCTTGCGCAAGGCCTACGCTCAATTTGAAGGCAACGCCACAGATGACTCTCAAGTCGTTGAAGCCGCTGGGCATGCGGTCGACGTTGTCCAGTGTCCCAATACCAATCTGAAAATCACTACCCGGGACGACCTGAAGCTTGCCGAAGGAATCTTGCGAGCCGCGCCCAAGAAAAATATTCTTGCCGAGATGTCATCACCGCCAACGAAAAAATCTGGGACCTTAGATGATCTTTTCAGTTGAAACCAGTAAGCAAATGCGGATTTACCCGCTACGGTTTCATCGAATTCGAATGTCTACACTGGCCCGGTGTGCGGTCAGCCCCTCTTTGTCTGCAAGCCGCTGAACATCCTGTGCATCTTTTTCCAAGCTATCCTGGTCATATTCGATCACACTCATGCTTCGCATAAAATCAGCTGCGTTGAGCCCATGGGCCCAAGTCGCCGTGGTTCCGGTGGGAAGAACATGTGAGGGTCCGGCCACGTAATCACCCAACGCTACAGGCGTTTGGTGCCCTAGAAACACCGCTCCCGCATTTCGAATTCCAGTCAACAATTCACGTGCATCGTCAACCTGGAGATGGAGATGCTCCGGAGCAATCTTGTTCGTCAAATCAACCGCATGTTCTCGGGACCTTGCCGCAACCAACAATCCAAATTCATTGAGACAATCCACCGTCAAATCATTGCGTGACAACCGCCCCAGTTGTAAAACCAACTCCGATTCAACTCGGTCCAATAGGTTTTCATCCCAAGTGACCATCACTGCAGCCCCAGGCGAATGTTCCGCTTGAGCAAGTAAATCAGCAGCAATATAGGCAGGGTTGGAGGTCGAGTCTGCAAGCACCACAACTTCACTTGGCCCCGCAATTGAATCAATATCCACTTCACCGTAAAGATGTTTTTTGGCCAGTGCCACAAAGAGATTTCCCGGGCCAACAATTTTTTGGACGCTCGCTATCGAATCACAACCATAAGCCAGTGCAGCAACGGCCTGAGCACCACCCACCCGGTAAATTTCGTCAATGCCCAACTCATGGCAAGTCGCCAACACATCCTTGTTTTGGGCGCCAAATTCGGTAGGTGGCGCGACCACTGCGATTTCCTTGACCCCTGCGGCTTGGGCAGGCACGACGGTCATCAAAACCGTCGACGGGTACGCTGCCGCTCCTCCAGGGACACAAACCCCTACCCGTTGCAACGGAAGATACACCTGCTGCAACCGGATATTCGGTGCACGGTTCACCTCGACGTCTACCGGTAAGACAGCCGATTGAAACTGAAGAATGTTCTCGCGAATCCGCCGAACCGATGCCAAGAATTCCGTGTCTGCCGATGCGTGAGCCATTTCGATTTCTTCTCGCGAAACCCGAACTCGTTCGGCGTCCAGCTCAACACCATCAAAAACGTTCGTGTAGTGCAGAACTTTTTCCAACCCTTTCTCCAAGACATCTTGGCAAATGCGCAAAACACTTTGCTGGGGTGATAGCGCTGTTCCAAAAGCAGCTTCTGTCAACTTTCTTCCCAGCGGTGATACAATATCTCCTCGAGGTGAAAGTCGTTTCTGGAGCTTGGCAAGAGCCTGGTCAACATCATCTGAAGATGCTGAAACTTTATTGATATTTAAATTCATTGAGGCCTATTCATTCTTTCGTAGGTATTGACGAGAAAGGCAACGGCTTCCCCTCTTCCAATGTTCTCAATCTTGTGCGGAACGTCAGCCGGGTAATGAGCGGAATCCCCCTTGCCTAGCTGAGATTCTTCCACACCCGCAGAAACCCGGACGCTCCCTTTTTGAATCGTCAAAAATTCTCTGGCTCCCGTAAAATGGGGAGAACTCTCTAGAATACCATTAGGCTTCAGAACCAGCTCATAGAATTCTGTTTCTTTTTCAAGGTGTAATGGCGATAACGTTCGAATCCGGCAATTTCCATCTTCCCGGAAAAGATAGGTGTTGTCGTCTGCACGGATCACTTCGATCCGGGGATTGCTCGAATGCGGCTGAACCAAGTCCCCCAAACTCAATCCAAAAGCCTGCGCAATTCGGAATGCGACCCCCAGCGTCGGATTTGCAGCACCCCGTTCGATTTGACTCAGCATGGATCGACTGACACCGCACAACCTGGCCAGTTGCTCCAGCGTCCAGTTGTGCTTTTTTCGCAACGATCGAACACGCTCGCAAACTTGTGATGCCAACGGATCGGGGTCTTCGGTCGTCTGGGACACGGATCTTCCTGAAAACGAGGGACAGAACTGCCAAAGATCATTCTTTATAATGGAATAAAATCTGGCAAACTGGAAAAAAATTGGATATGATACTGGAACAGAATCCATCATAGCAGAATAACGTGTCTCCAGATAAAAAACGATGTCTCACGTCCCGGACCAAATGTTAGCGATCAAAAAGACAGAGGCTGCTCCCGGACTGACATGGTCACCCGAGACGAAAATTCCTCCGATCGGCCCCCGTGAAGCCTTGATCCGTGTCACTCACGCTGGAATTTGTGGAACCGATCGACATATCTTTGAATGGGATGCCTGGAGTGCCAGCCGAGTCAAAATCGGAATCACCACTGGACACGAATTCGTTGGCGTTGTCGAAAAAACGGGGTCAGCGGTGACTCGCACGCAGATCGGTGACCGGGTGAGTGCAGAAGGCCACATTGGTTGTGGCAACTGTCAGCCTTGCCGCACAGGCAAGGGACACATTTGTGAAAATGTGGATATTCTGGGGATTGACTGCAACGGTTGTTTCGCACAGTGGGTTGCGGTCCCCGAAGAAAACATCTGGCCAGTCCATCCGAAGATCCCGGACCGTATTGCAGCCGTCTTTGACCCCTTGGGAAATGCCGTGCACACGGTCATGGCAGCCGGCGTAAGCGGAAAGTCAGTTTTGATCACCGGCGTCGGGATCATAGGTTTGATGGCAGTGACGGTTGCCAAGGCAGCCGGTGCGGCAAAAATACTCGTCTCTGACATTGACCCCAACAGGCTCGAACTCGCACGCAAGCTCGGAGCGAATGAGACGTTTGATGCCAAGCAAGAGTGGGTCCGGGACGCCCGTCAAGCCACCCATCAACAGGGACCTGAGGTGCTATTGGAAATGAGTGGCCATCCCGCGGCAATCAAATCCGGTTTTCAAAGCTTGAGAAACGGGGGAACAGCAGCATTGCTTGGACTCCCGGCCAATGATGTCTCCTTTAATTTAGCCGATGAGATCATCTTCAAAGGCGCCAAAGTCCTCGGAATCAATGGACGCTTGATGTTTGAAACGTGGTATCAAATGGAGAGCTTTTTGTTGTCCGGACGTCTAGAAATGGATCCGATTGTAACCCACGAAATTGAAATGGCCAATTTCCAAAAAGGTTTTGAACTGATGCAATCCGGCGAAGGGATCAAGATCGTGATGGAAATGCCCACGGTCTAACTCGGATGATAAAACTCGGTGGTGTCCCTCCAAGTTCTGACCCAGCAACCTCTTCGTTAAGCATCTGAAAAACCACTGCTGGTCTTCGAATCGAATTTTTTCTCAGGCCAAATTTTAAAAACCCACGACCGAATCAACGGTCGTGGGTCAAA